>JAJKJM010000126.1 GCA_021153985.1 Polaromonas sp. | reverse complement strand
CTGCCCTTCAAACCCAAACGCCGCACCAAGGGCCAGATCGCCCGTGAAGCCGGCATTGAGCCGCTGGCCGACAAGCTGTTTGCCGACCCGTCGCTGGTACCTGCCGATGAGGCTGCGGCCTTTGTGAAAGCCGAGAAAAACGAAAGCGGCGATGACTTCACCACTGTGCAGGCGGTGCTGGACGGTGTGCGCGACATCCTCAGCGAACGCTGGGCCGAAGATGCGGGCCTGGTGCAATCGCTGCGCAACTGGCTGTGGAGCGAAGGACTGTTCAGCTCCAAACTGGTCACCGGCAAAGACGAAAACAACGCAGACAACAGCAAGTTCCGCGACTACTTTGACTACGACGAGCCCATCGGCCGCGTGCCCTCGCACCGTGCGCTGGCGGTGTTCCGCGGCCGCGGGCTGGAGATTCTGGACGCCAAGCTGGTGCTGCCCGAGCAGGCCGAGCCCGGCAAGCCCAGCATCGCAGAAGGCAAGATCGCGCTGCACCTGGGCTGGAGCCACAAGGCCCGCCCGGCGGATGATTTGATCCGCAAGGCCGTGGCCTGGACCTGGCGCGTCAAGCTCAGCCTCTCGCTGGAGCGCGACCTCTTCACCCGCCTGCGCGAAGAAGCCGAGAAGGTCGCGATCAAGGTGTTTGCCGACAACCTGCGCGACCTGCTCCTGGCCGCGCCCGCCGGCCCACGTGTGGTGATGGGCCTGGACCCGGGCATCCGCACCGGTGTGAAGGTGGCGGTGGTTGACGCCACCGGCAAGCTGGTCGAAACCTCTACCGTTTACCCGCACGAGCCGCGCAAGGACTGGGACGGCTCGCTGCACACGCTGGCCAAGCTGTGCGAAAAGCACGGCGTCAACCTGATCGCCATCGGCAACGGCACGGCCAGCCGTGAAACCGACAAACTCGCCGCCGACCTGATCAAAGGCATGGCCAAGGTCGAACAAGTCATTGAAAAAGTTGTGGTCAGCGAAGCCGGCGCTTCAGTTTATTCAGCCAGCGAATTTGCGTCGCAAGAGATGCCCGACGTGGACGTCAGCCTGCGCGGCGCGGCCAGCATTGCGCGCCGCCTGCAAGACCCGCTGGCCGAGCTCGTCAAGATCGACCCCAAATCGATTGGCGTTGGCCAGTACCAGCACGACGTGAACCAGAGCGACCTGGCGCGCAGCCTGGACACCGTGGTCGAAGACTGCGTGAACAGCGTCGGCGTAGACCTCAACACCGCCAGCGTGCCGCTGCTGGCCCGCGTGTCGGGCCTGTCGCAAACCGTGGCCAAGTCGGTGGTGCGCTGGCGTGATGCCAATGGCGCGTTTGCTTCGCGCGCCGATCTGCTCAAGGTGACCGGCCTGGGCGCCAAGACCTTTGAGCAAAGCGCGGGCTTTTTGCGCCTGCGCAGCAGCAGCAACCCGCTGGACATGACCGGCGTGCACCCCGAAACCTACCCGGTGGTCGAAAAAATCATGGCCCACACCGGCAAGCCGGTGGCCGAGCTCATGGGCCGAGCCGAGATGCTCAAGACCCTGAAGCCCGAGTTGTTCGCCAATGAGCAGTTCGGTGTGATCACCGTCAAGGACATCATCACCGAACTCGAAAAACCCGGCCGTGACCCTCGCCCGGACTTCAAGGTCGCGCGCTTTAACGACGGCGTCGAAGACATCAAAGACCTGAAAGAAGGCCTGACGCTGGAAGGCACCGTCAGCAACGTGGCGGCCTTTGGCGCCTTTGTCGACATTGGCGTGCACCAGGACGGCCTGGTCCACGTGAGCCAGCTCGCCAACAAGTTTGTGAATGACGCCCGCGAAGTCGTCAAGACCGGCGACATCGTGAAAGTGCGCGTGACGGAAGTCGACGTGGCGCGCAAGCGCATTGGCCTGACGATGAAGCTGGACGCCGCGCCGGCCCGCAAAGACGGCCCGCGCGACAACCGTTTTGAGAGCGCGCGGCCCGGCGGCGGGCAGAACCGCGGCGGCGGCAACTACGGCGGCGGGCGCCCAGGCGCACCGCAACCGGCGGCGGCCACGGCCATGGAGTCGGCGTTCAGCAAGCTGGCGGCGCTCAAGAAGTAGCCGGCTGAGGTGGAATGGTTGAGATGCTGCAGGGCAGGGCGGCGTCCCGAGAAAGACAGCCTACTCCCTGGATTAATGATCAAATACGCCTCTAGCCCAATAGCCACCTGCACAAGCAGCTATTAAATCAATAGCAATCAGCGACAGACCCGTAGCAGACCGACGTCACATGAAAGCCCTCCGCATCTATGCCGGCCCCACAGCCCGCCGGCACATCGAGCAAAACGGCCTGCAGCCCGCCGACATCGGCGTGGTGCCGGGCGCGGCCGGCGGGCCCAAGGGTTTGATTCTGGGCGCACTCGACCGTTTCATCTTTGGTGACTGGCTGGCGCAGACCACGCACCCGGTGCACCTGGTGGGCGCTTCGATAGGCGCCTGGCGCATGGCCACGGCGTGCCTCAATGACCCGGCCGCCGCATTTACGCGGCTGGAGCAGGACTACATTCACCAGCATTACGAGTTGCAACCCGGCCAGAAACGCCCGACCGCCGACGTGGTGAGCGAGCAGTTTGGCCAGAGCCTGAAAGCGTTTTACGGCGGCCGCGTGCACGAGGTGCTGCAACACCCACGCTACAAACTGCACATCGTCACCTCACGCGGACGCCACATGCTGGCACGCGAGCACAAGCTGGCCACGCCGCTCGGCTACTTCGGCGCCTTCCTCACCAACAGCGTGCACCGCAAAGCCATGGGCGCCTGGCTGGAGCGCGTGGTGTTTTCCACACCCGGCACCCAGCTGCCCTTTGCCACCAACGACTACCGCACGCGCCGGGTCGACTTGAGCGAAGACAACTTCAAGCTCGCGCTGCAGGCCAGTTGTTCGATCCCGTTTGTGCTGCGCTCCGTGCACAACGTACCCGGCGGCCCACCCGGTGCGTACTGGGACGGCGGCATCACCGACTACCACCTGCATTTGAACTACGCTAGCGATTTGATAGCGGCCAGCCAAGGCGCAGACTGGGCTAGAGGCCAAAAAGACTCGAAACCAGCAGGCCTGGTGCTGTACCCGCACTTCCAGAAGTCCGTCGTTCCCGGCTGGCTCGACAAAGGCCTCAAGTGGCGCCACAAGGCCACGCATTTCCTCGACAACATGGTGCTGCTCGCACCCGACCCGGAGTGGATCAGTAAGCTGCCCAACGCCAAGCTGCCCGACCGCACAGACTTTGTGCGCTACGGGCCTGACATGCAGGGCAGGGTGAAGGCGTGGAGTGCAGCGACTGCGGCCAGTGCGCAGCTGGCCGAAGAATGGCGGGCCTGGCTTGCGCGGCCGGACCTGGGCCAGCTGGGCGCGCTTTGAGCGCGCCCGATGCCGCTTAAATACCTAAACGCTTAAAACACGTGGGCGATACCCGCGTACACCGACTTCGGGCTTTGGCCGACGGCTGAGAGCGCCAGGCCTGGCGAGCTGCCGCCACCGCCGCTGATGGTGTAACCGGCATTGGCCTGGTTGCTGATTTTGGTGACGCCGCCGTAGAGGGTGGTCCGCTTGGACAGGGCGTAGTCGTAGCGCACGCCGACAGCCTTGGAGTCCGCGCTGGCCGTGGTCTTGTTTTTGAGCTGGCCGTAGGTGGCGATCAGCTTGCCGGCGCCCAGAGGGGCCGAGGCGCCGACCTGGTAGGCGTCAAGCGCAGGTGCCCCGGCCATGTCACCACGGCGGCGCACGAAGATGGCCGACGGTTTGATGACACCGAAATCGTAGGAAATCGCAAAGTCGGTGTACTTGTCGGTGTTGCCGATCAGGTAAACCGTTTTTTCCGTCAGGTAGCTGATTTGCGCGGCCAGCGTGCTGCTGGTGTACCCGGCGGCAATGTTGAGCGTGTTGCCGGTGGATTTGGGCTGGCCCACGCCGGTTGATTCGCCCAGCGCATAAAACACATTGCCCTTGAACCCGCCCCAGGTCGGCGTGGTGTACTGGATGGAGTTGTCGCGGCGCGTGGTGGCGTCGGCGGGCGATCCACCGTTGATACCCACGCCGGGGCCTGCGTAGTAGTTCAAGGCACCTGACATGGTGAAGCCGGTCGGGTCAAACGCCGCCATGGTGCCGAAGTGCGGCGTGTACTGGCGGCCGATGTTGACGGCGCCGAAATCACCGCTCAGGCCTACCATCGCCATGCGCTGAAATATGTAGGAGGCGCCCGTCGGGACGGTGCTGGTCGGGCTGAAGGCGGTGCCCGTGCTGGCGCCTGTGTCCAGCAGAATACCGGCTTCCAGCACGAAGTTCGCCTTCAGGCCGCCACCCAGGTCTTCCGTACCGCGAAAACCGAAGCGCGAGCCCATGGCGCCGCCGCTGGAGATACGCGACACCGTGCCGTTGCCCGCCGACGCCGCCTCAAAGAAGGAGTCGAGCACGCCATAGACAGTGACGGAACTCTGGGCCTGGACCGCGCAACTGGCGGCCGACAGCACCGAGAGTGCAAACAATTGGGTTTTCATGATGTCTCCTGGATATTGTTGATCTGGCGTGCTCACCGACCTGGCGCCCCCGCTGGAGCCAGCCCGCAACCCCGCCGCAGCCGGTTGCGTGGAAATCGTTAACCACGGGCCAAGCGTAATAGGATTTTGGTTATAAATAATAAGTAAATAGACTCTTGCCAAGTCTGCCGTTTATGGTTATTAGAAGTAACCATATCGGGATTTGGAACGCTCCCGTCCCAGGTCGGACGGTGATTGGCGTGCGCCGCTGTGCGCCAAGGCAGGCGCGGCACTTTGCCGTCCGCTGCGCAGTGGCGCGGGCGAAGGAGGCAACGGTGAAGAAACGGCGCCCTGCGGACTGGCGCGGCGGAGATGCTAAAGCGAGGCTGCCAGCATCTCTTCGTATTCACCCGCGCTGGCAATGCGCGGATTCGTCTTGTGGCAATGGTCAGCCAGCGCGCCGGTGACGATCTGACTGAATTGCCCGCGCTGAACACCCATCTCGGCAAGCCCGGCCGGCAAACCGAGGCGGGCATTCATGTCGCGAATCGCATCGGGGATGTCGCTGCCAGAAGCCAGCCCCATCGCACGCGCCATGCGGTTCAGGCGGTTGTCTTTTTGCACGGATTCGGCTTCGGCGTTAAAGCGCACCACCGCAGGCAAAAACATCGCGTTCAGCGTGCCGTGGTGCAGGCGCGGGTCTACGCCGCCCAGGCTGTGGCTCAGGCTGTGCACACAGCCCAGGCCTTTCTGGAAAGCCATGGCGCCTTGCATGGAGGCGCTCATCAAATTGAATCGCGCCTCGCGGTCGCTGCCGTCGCGAGTGGCGCGCTCAATGTGGGCCCAGCCGCGCTCAAGCCCGTCGAGTGCGATGCCGTCGGCCGG
>JAJKJM010000125.1 GCA_021153985.1 Polaromonas sp. | reverse complement strand
GAGCGCAGCGTTGCAAGGTTGCCCCAACCTGTTGCTTACGCCACACATTTCGGGTCTCAGCATGCAGTCCAATGAACGTGTTTCGTTCATGATCGCCGACAAGGTATTGGAGAGTCTGAAGTAATGGCCCAACTGTCTATTGAGGAAGCAACCCGTCTTGCCACGCAGGCGCTGCGCAAGGCGGGCGCGTCAGAGGCCATGGCGGCCACCACCGCGAGAGCATTGATTCGCGCCGAAGCGCAAGGGCTCGCTTCGCATGGCTTGAGCCGCGTGCCGCAATATGCCACCCATCTTCGCAACGGCCGGGCCAATGGCCATGCCGTCGCCGCCGTTGCGCACAAAAAAGGTGCGGCCGTATTGGTCGATGCACAGCAGGGCCTGGCTTTTCCGGCTTGTGACCTGGCGATCTCCACTGCCATCACCACCGCGCGCGAACTCGGCGTGTGTTTTGCCGGCGTCACGAACAGCCATCATTGCGGCGTGCTGGTGGACCATTTGCGCGCCGCAACCCATGCGGGCCTGGTAGGCCTTGGTTTTGCCAACGCACCGGCGGCCATGCCCGCGGCGGGCGGCAAGCATCCGGTCTTTGGAACCAACCCGATTGCAGCCGCGTTTCCCCGCAGGAACGCCGATCCATTGCTGATTGACCTGTCACTGAGCGAAGTGGCGCGCGGCAAGGTAATGGTTGCCGCCAAGGAGGGCAAGGCCATCCCGTTGGGCTGGGCGCTGGATACGCAAGGCCGGCCCACAACGGACGCACAGGCGGCCCTCGAAGGCTCCATGCTGCCGCTGGGTGCCGTGAGCAGCCCTAAAGGTTCCATGCTGGCGTTGATGGTAGAGCTGTTGGTGACAGCGGTGATTGGCGCGCAATTTGCTTTTGAGGCATCATCGTTTTTTGTCGATGAAGGTAATCAACCGCGCATCGGTCAGGCTTTCATCCTGATTGACCCGGGCGCGCTTGCAGGCACTGACACTTACTTTGAACGCATGGAAACCGTGATCGCCGAGATGCTGCTGGATGATGGCGTACGCCTGGCCGGCGCGCGGCGCCTTGCACTTGAAACGAAAGCACTACAGGCGGGACTCAGCATTCCCGACGCACTCAAATTGCAGTTGGATCAGTTAGTGGGTTAACAATTATTCAATCAAGAGGAGCAGGCATGAAACGTCGCGACATCGTATTGGCATCAGCAGGTGCAGCCCTGACGGGTATTCCGGGCTTGGGACTGGCCCAAACGGCCTTTCCCAAACCGGGCAGCACCATCAAGTATGTAGTCCCGTTCACGCCTGGCGGCTTGACCGACATGATGGCCCGCACGGTAGCCCAGAAGCTCTCCGAAGCGTGGAAGACTTCCGTGATTGTCGAAAACAAGGCCGGCGGAAACGCGCAGATTGGCGCCGAACAGGTCGCCAAATCCGCGCCCGACGGCAATACCCTGCTGGCCATCACGCTGACGCATGCCGCGAATGTGTCCCTGTATCCCAACGCGGCCTACAACTTCACCAAGGACCTGCGGCCGGTCGCGCTTATGGCCAATTCGCCGATGCTGGTCGTGGTTCCCACCGGTAGTCCCATCAAGGACTTCAAGGACCTGATGGCAGTCTCCAAAACCAAGCAGCTGAGCGCTGGCTCGAGCGGCAACGGTACGCCGGCACACCTGACCATGGCGTTGTTCTGCGAGCTGAACAAAACGAAGATGATCCATGTGCCCTACCGTGGTGGTGCGCCCTCGATGGTCGACCTGATCGGCGGGCAGCTGGACGTGGTCTTTTCCAACTATCCGGAATCGATCGCTCACGTCAAAGGTGGAAAACTGCGCGCGATCGCGATCTGCAGCCTGGGCCGGCACCCGGGGGTGCCCGATGTTCCGACCGCCCTGGAAGCCGGCATGCCAGGCCTCTTTGTCGAGAACTGGACAGGCGCCATGCTCCCGGCCAAGACACCGGATGAAATTGTGGACAAGTACTCGCGCGAGATCATCAAGATCATGTACAGCTCGGAAGTGGAAGAGCGCGCCAAGCAACAAGGCTTTCGTGTCTCGCAAAAAGGTTCAGAAGAGTTCGGCCGCTTCCTGAAAAGCGAAATAGACCGCTGGAGCCGGATTATCAAGACCGCGAAAATCACGCCGACCTGATCGGCCAAGGAAACGCGGTAAGCACAAAGCCTGCAGGCCGCTCGCGGCCCGCGTTACGTTTTGTAAAACACCGCTCCGGTTTCGGTGGCCTGACGGAAAATCCGCCCAGAGGCGATCCCCGCCACTGGAGACACACATGAGCGACATAGCGGATATTTCCGGCGCCAACACAGGTACCGGGCCGCGCAAGGTAGACCAGCTGTTGGCCCACTACGGCGAGAGCCACCAGAACCCGCGCAACGAGCTGATTCATTTCATCGCCATCCCGCTCATCATGCTGAGCCTGGTCGGCATGATGTTCGCGCTGCACCCCTATGTGGCCTATGCCTTTGTTGCCGCAAGCATGGTGTATTACGCCCGCCTGTCGGTGGTGTTTTTGGTCACCATGGCGGTGCTGTCGACGGCCTTTATCGGCGTGATCTTTGCCATGGGCCCGCTGGTCTTGCCGGTGTGCATCGCGATTTTTGTGGGCGCCTGGATACTGCAGTTTGCAGGCCACAAAATCGAAGGCAAGAAACCTTCATTCTTTGAAGACATCCAGTACCTTTGGGTTGGGCCGCTGTTTGTGCTGAGCAAGCTGTTTGGCAAGCTGGGCATTCGCTGGTAATTCATCTGGTTTTCCCCCGGCTTTCCCATCCGCTTGAAAAAGCACTCCTCGCCTACACCTGAAAGGTTTAGACCTTTCAAGGTGCCTCGCTTGATCAGCAAAATTCTGCGTTTCTTCCTCAAACTCGTGCTGGGCCTCTTCGCGGCCGTGTTTGCTGTCAGCCTCCTCATCGCGGCGCTGATCGTGGTGGTGCTGAGCGTCCTGAAGTCGCTGGTCACCGGCCGCAAGCCGGCGCCTGCCGTGGTGTTTGGCCGGTTTCAGCGCTACTCACCCCAGGGCATGTGGCCCGGCGGGCCCAGTCAGGGCCACACCGCCAGCTCCCGGCCGAGCGACGTTGTTGACGTCGAAGTGCGCGAGGTCCGGGACGACAAGCGCCTGCCGTAGAGGCGGGCGGGCGCTCCCGCAGGTTGATCTGCCTGGGACAGGCCCATCTTCATGGTCAAATCAGGCTCCAGCCCATATAGCTACTTGGCTGTAAGCTATAAAAAATATAGCAAAACGCGCGTTTTCAGCGATTTGTCCGCACCACGAACCGCACGGAACCATCTCATTACCCGCGTTTACATCCTGGAAACCCCAGCCCCTGAACCAAAGCCCTCCAGACCAGTCATACTGAAAACCAAGGGTTATTACTCATTAGCCTCGCGCTATCCGAGTCATTGAACCTATTGCTTAGCACTCGATCCAACAGAGTGCTAATATTTAGCACTAGAGAAAAGGAGTTCTGCAGTGTCATATGCTCTTTCCCCCCAATCGCTGACCTCTGCCGTCGCTGCGCCCCAAGCGGGCGCCGTGGCAGCCGTCAACCCTTGGTCGCTGGTTCCCCCACTGGGCAACCTGGACGCTTACATTTCCGCCGTAAACCGCCTTCCCATGCTCACTTTGGAGCAGGAGCAGGAATTTGCCAAAAACCTCAAGGAAAACAACGACCTTGACTCCGCCGGTAAGTTGGTGCTCTCTCACTTGCGCCTGGTGGTGTCGATTTCGCGGAAATACCTGGGCTATGGCCTGCCCCACGGCGACCTGATCCAGGAAGGCAATATCGGCCTGATGAAGGCTGTGAAGCGCTTCGACCCGGACCAGAACGTTCGCCTGGTGAGCTACGCCATGCACTGGATCAAGGCCTAGATTCATGAGTACATCCTGAAAAACTGGCGCATGGTCAAGGTCGCCACGACCAAGGCCCAGCGCAAGCTGTTTTTCAATCTGCGCTCGATGAAGCAGGGCTTCAAAGACGACGCTGATGTGGCGACGCACCGCGACACGCTGACCGAAGGCCAGATTGACTCCATGGCGAAGACGCTGAACGTCAAGCGCGAGGAAGTCATCGAGATGGAGCAACGCATGTCGGGTGGCGACGTGCTGCTGGACCCGAGCCCCAGCGACGACGGCGAAGACGCCTTCGGCCCGATCGCCTACCTGGCTGACGCCACGCAGGAGCCGACCGCGCTGATGGAGTCGCGCCAGCGTGACAACCTGGCTTCCGACGGCATTACCGCCGCGCTGGAAGACCTGGATCCGCGCTCGCGCCGCATTGTGGAAGAGCGCTGGCTCAAGGTGAACGACGACGGTTCAGGCGGCATGACGCTGCATGACCTGGCAGCTGAATACAAGGTAAGCGCCGAGCGCATCCGCCAGATCGAAGTGGCGGCCATGAAGAAAATGAAGAAGGTGCTGGCGGCTTACGCGTAAAGCGCTTTAGAGCAACTCACTCTCTTCACAAAGCCCGCACCGTCAAACGTGCGGGCTTTTTTGTGCCTGCGTATTCCTGAAAACACTTTCGGAGTCGTCAGCTCCGTGATTTGCTGCACTAAATCGCAATTGCGCAGGGGTGCCAACGTAAATATAAGAAGCAATTTGTTACGTATAGTCGCACAATGAATTTGTGCTGATCCTCCACGCGCTTTTTGGCCAGCCAAGGCGTGTTCAGCGGTTCATGCGCGCCCTCTTCCCCGTTTTTCCGGTGGGCTTCGTGGGTTGCATCCGGGGAATGTTGGCGGCGTACCTGCTGGGTATGGGTATGGCCGCGCCGGGATGGACGCAACACAGCGCCGATGCCCGGCTGCCGGTGCTGCAGCTCAATGCGCCCGACGGCCAGATCGAATTGGCCGAGCACAGCCAGTACTGGATAGACACCACAGGCAAGGCCGTGCTGGAGCAAGTGGAAGCCTGGGAGTACGACCTGCCGTTCGCTATGCGCCCGGCGGGCCACACGGTGTTGCTGGGCGGCCAGGTGCTGTGGATACGCTTTAACGCCCTGCAGCCCGATTTGTCGCAGCGCTGGGCGCTGGAAATCAGCAGCGCCGGCGTGGACAGCGTGAGCCTGCATTACCGCGACGCCGCCGGCAACTGGATCGAGCAAAAGGCCGGCGACAGGATTCCGGTGAACCGCTGGCCGCGCCCTGACCGCTTTCCGGTCTTTGACCTGGACACCGAGCAGACGCGACCCGTCACTTACTTCATCCGCATCGAGCATGCGCGCACGCCTTTTTCGGCGCCGATTTTTATTTACAACCACCCGGCCCTGCTGGCGCAACGCATGCAGGAGCAGTTTCTCCTGGGCGCCTATTTCGGCCTGGCGGTGCTGATGGCGCTGGTGGCCATCGCCTATGCCGTCGCCTTCAGTGACCGCAGCTTTGCGGCCTACGCGGCTTACATCACGGCGCTGGCCGCGGCACAAGCCGCGCTGCTGGGCATAGGCGGGCAATACCTGTGGCCTGACTTTGCGGGATGGAACAATCTCTCGGCTTTTGTGCTGCCGGTGCTGGCGGCCTGCAGCGGCACCTGGTTTGCCCGTGTGGTGACACGGCCGCGCCACGTTTCCGTCGTGCTGGACTGGCTGTCGATGAAACTGATGGTGGCGCTGGCGTTACTGGCGGTGGTGGACATGTTTTTCCCGACGCGCGCGGGGTTTGTCGCTGTCATGGCGCTCATCGTTGTGACAATGGCGGTCGTCTGCGTGATGGTGTTCATCGCCTGGAAAAGCGGCGACCCAACCATGCGCTGGATCGCGCTGGGCTTTGTGCCGGTGGTGCTGACGGCGCCTTTTCCCATTCTGCGCAACCTGGGCCTGATTCCGGTCAGCTTTCTCACGCAATACGGTCTGACGCTGGGCGCGGCGCTCGAGACACCACTGCTGTTTTACGGCTTGCTGCGGCGGGCCGCCCAGCGCCGTGAGGCGCGTGCGCGGGCCGCGGCGTTGACGCAAACCGAGCCGCTGACGGGCCTGACCAACCTGCACACCTTTGAGGAACGGCTGCACGACGCGCTGCTGCGCTCAAACCGCTACCGGCACCGCTCGGCGCTGTTGATGGTGGACTTGTCCAACCACGGCTGGTTTGCCAAAGAGCACGGCCGGCAGATCGCCGATTACGCCCTGGTGCTGACGGGCTCCTGCCTGCGCAAGCTGGCGCGCGACATCGATATTGCCGCGCGGGTAGGAGACAGTGAATTCGCCTTGTTGATTGAGGGGCCGGTGACTGCCGCACAAGCCGTGGCCGCCGCCACACAGCTGGTGGCGCGAGCGCTGCAGCCTTCAGATTTGCTGCCGGTGGGCTCGCACCTGAAGCTGCATGTGGCGATTGCATTGGTGCCTGATGCGAACTGCAGCCAGCACCTGGATGCCAGCGAACACCTGCACTACATGCTGAACTCGCTGCGGGACATGCCGGCGAACACGCGCAAGTCGATCAAGACAGTGAACTTCTGATCAGGCGCCTTTGAGCAGCAGGCCGATGTCTGAAGCGAGCGCCTCGGCGCCGCTGCCGTAGCGGTTGTACAAACGGATGCGGCCCTTGCCGTCAAAGATGTAGCTGCCGGCGGAATGGTCCATGGTGTAGCTGCCGGGCGTCTTGCCGTCGACCTTTTTGTAATACACCTTGAAGTCCTTGGCGACCTCGGGCAACTGGGCCATGGTGGGGCGCAGCGCAAGAAAGGCCGGGTCGAAATTGCCCATGTAGGCCTTGAGAACTTCGGGGGTGTCGCGCTCCGGGTCGACCGAGATGAAGATCGCCTGCAGCTTGTCGCCGTCGGCGCCCAGCAGTTTTTTGACCTGCGCGAGCTCGGCCATAGAGGTCGGGCAGACGTCGGGGCACTGCGTGAAGCCAAAGAACACCACCACCACCTTGCCGGCAAAGTCTTTCAGCGTGCGCACCTGGCCGTTGTGGTCGGCCAGGCTGAAGCCCTGGGCGTAGTCGGCGCCGGTAAGGTCTATGCTTTTGAACTGCGGTTTGTCAGGCGCGCAGCCGGATAACAAGCCAAAAGTGCCTGCAGCCCCCGCCAATATTGCACCCGAAGCTACTTTTTTGATAGCAGATCGCCGGCTGGAAAGCGTGGACGAAAGCGTTGCGCGAGGTTTCATGAGGCAGGCCTAGACGAGGTAATGGTCAAGCAACAGCGCTGCAAACAGCACCGAAAGATGGATTAGCGAAAAGCGGAAGGTCTTGCGCGCCAGCGCATCGGAATAATTGCGCCACAGGCGAAAGCCGTACCAGCTGAAGCCGATGCTGAGTGCGACGGCGGCCACCAGGTAGAGCCAGCCGCTCATCTTGAAGATAAAAGGCATCAGGCAGGCGGGAAACAGCACCAGCGTGTAGAGAAATACCTGCAGGCGCGTGAACTCGTTGCCGTGGGTGACCGGCAGCATGGGCAAGCCCGACTTGCGATAGTCTTCAACGCGATACAGCGCCAGCGCCCAGAAGTGCGGCGGTGTCCAGAGGAAGATGATCAGGAAGAGGATCAGCGCCTCAGGGCCGACCGAGCCCGTCATGGCGGCCCAGCCCAGCACCGGCGGCATGGCGCCCGAGGCCCCGCCGATCACGATGTTCTGCGGCGTCATCGGCTTGAGGATGACGGTGTAGACCACCGCGTAGCCGATGAAGGTGGCAAAAGTCAGCCACATGGTGAGCGGATTGACCCACACGTACAAAATCCACGAGCCCAGCGCGCACAGAGCGGCGGAAAACGCCAGCGTGAGCGGGTTGCTGAGCTCACCCTTGGCCGTTGGGCGCCAGGCAGTGCGGCGCATGCGGGCATCGATCTGCTGCTCGACCAGGCAATTAAAGGCGGCGGCAGCACCAGCCACCAGCCAGATGCCGGCACAGGCGATCAGCGCAAGCCGCACATCGGGCCAGGCGGGCACGCCGGGAACGGCCAGCACCATGCCGATCAAGGCGCAAAACACGATGAGCTGCACCACGCGCGGCTTGGTCAGCGCGTAGAACTGCGCGAACTTCGACGGAACGTGGGGCGCGGCTGGAGCCGGAGCGGCGGACGGAGTGCTGGGGTTCATGGGGAATTGCTAACCAATTTTGACGCATGTGCTGCAAAGGGCTCGCCGCGGCTCGAAAAAACCACGCCGCCGAGCACAATGACAAGGGCCGCCGCGCCACCGGTGTGCATCACCGCAGCGAACAGGGGCCAGCCCAACACAGCGTTGCTGATGCCCGTGACGGCCTGCAGCAGGATGAGCCCCGCCAGCCAGCGCGCGGACGTGCGAAAGGCCGGGATGCGGTGCAGGTAAAAGGCGAGCGCGAGAAACGCGGTAAGCACGAGGTAAGCCATCAGACGGTGAACGTAATGGATGGCGGTTAACGCCTCAAAGCTGATGTTGGCGCCGTCATGGCCGGCACCGAGTTCGCGCCACAGCGTGAAGCCCTGGTGGAAGTCCATGGCGGGCCAAAGCGAACCCTGGCAGCCCGGGAAGCTGGTGCAGGCCAGCACGGCGTAATTGGTGCTGACCCAGCCGCCCAAGGCAATCTGCAGCCAGAGCAAGGCGAAGGCGGCGATCACGGCGAACCGCAGGCCGGTCGAAAGAATCGTGAGCTGAGTGCCATGCGCCTGCGCATACCGCGCAGCCTGAGCGCGCAGCAAGGCCAGCAACACCAGGCCGCCCAGCAAGTGCATCGTGACGATGGCGGGGAATAACTTCATGGTGACCGTGAGCGCGCCGAATGCGCCTTGCAAACATACCCAGATCAGCGAGACGGTAGGCCACCAAGGCGACACCGATATGCGCTTTCGCTCCAGCCAACTTGTGATCGTTAGCGTGAGGATCAACACACCGACACCGGTAGCCAGGTAGCGGTGGATCATCTCGATCCAGGCCTTGGAGTGCGTGACCGGGCCAGTCGGCATGGCGGTTTGTGCGGCCTCGATGTGCATCTGCGCGCCGACCGGGCTGGCGCTGCCGTAGCAACCAGGCCAATCAGGACAGCCCAGGCCCGAATCGGTGAGCCGCGTGAACGCCCCGAAGATCACCAGGTCAAACGTGAGGAACAAGGTCACCAGCGTCAACACCCGCAAGCGCTGCGCCACCGGCGCATTCTTGTTGTGCACCCACACCCAGGCCAATGGCCCGAGCGCCACGACCAGACCCATGATCATCAGGCGCAGGGCGGGACTCAGGTCGTAGAGGGTTTGCGGATTCATGTTTAAAGCAAACCAATCACTGCCACGCGCGGGATTTCAGGCCAGCATGAGCCGCGGAACCGGCTTTGCCGGGCCGCAGGCGGGTGGCCCCCTCGGGGGGCAGCGCATTACACGAAGTGAAAAGCGTGGGGGCCATATTCACCGGCCTTCTTTATCCCAACTGCTGGAGGCGCGCAGCAGGCGGTCCAGGTCGCGCTTGGCCTTGGCTGCGGCAGCCGCATCCATATCTGCCGGAAAGCGCATCATCCAGTTGCCGATGGGGTCGACGAGGTAGAGGTGGTCTTCGAGGCGCTTGCCTGTTTCGGGCTCCAGCCACTGTGCCAGCGCGGCAGGCGCCACGCGCAGCACCGCCGACGAAGCCAGTGCAGGGAGCAAGGCATCACGCACCGGGACTTCATCCACTATCAGCCAGACGCGATCAAGGCGTTCTTTTTCCTTGCCCAGCGATTCGCGGAGCTGGCGCTGGAAATACAAGTTCTGCTCGCACTTCGCATCGCAGGCGCCACCGGAGACGCTGACCAGCAGCCATTGGTCTTTCAGCGCCGTCAGCGTTCCGGTACGCCCGTCGAGTGCGCGCGTCGCCAGCGGCGGCAAGGGCCGCTGCGGGTCGATGAGTTCGCCAAAGTTGCGGCGGCCTTCAGGCCGGACCACGTAGTAAGTGAAGTAAGACGCGACCACGGGCGAGGCGCAGATCAGCAGCACGGCCAGCATTTTCCAGCGGCCGGAGGCGGTGCTCGGTGCGCGCGTGCTGGATTGGTCGGGCACGGGCATCGCGTGCACCGTCAAGCCCAAGGGCTGGTCTTGCGCGGCCGACGCGGCGGCACGAAGAGGGGAAGAGGCAGGCGTATCGTTTGTCACGGCAGTGGGTCACGGCTTTTTTCGCCGCGCGATGGATTACGTAAATAGATACGAAGAGGCAGGACCAGCTGAAACCAGCCATACAAAATGACCACCAGGGTGCACAAGCCAAACCACTGGAAGGCATAACCGTAATGCTTGTCTACCCCCAGGTTGGGCGCGGCCCATTCACGAAGCAGGCCTTCGCTGGCGGCGCCGGTCTGAAGCAGTGAAGCGTCCAGCAAGGGCAAACCGGTTTCCCCCCGGAAAGCGGGCATGTCGAGATTCTGCCGTATCCGGCCGTTCTCGACACCTGTGAACTCATAGAGCTTGGAGGGCGGCGGGGCAATGCGCCCTTCCACTGTCACGAGGCCTGGCGGCGTTGAGATGTCCGGCAGGCGGGTGCGATCTGCGAAATTGCGCGGCACCCAGCCCCGCTGCACCAGAATGGCCTGAGCACTGCCATCCAGTACCAGGGGCGTGACCACCACAAAGCCGGTTTTGCCGCTCATGGGTCGGTTGTCGAGGTACACGGTATGGTCCGGCCGCCAGCTGCCTTTGAGTGTGGCAGGCCGGTGGATGTCAGCGGTGATGGCCGGGCTGGCGAGCAGCGCGCGCGCATCCAGCGCGGGCAGTTGGCCCTTGGAGTCGATAGCCGCCTGGAGCGCCTCTTTTTGCGCGGCGCGGCGCAACTGCCATTGCCCCAGCGAAAAAGTCGTGCCGGCCACCACCAGTGCGGCTACGGTGAGTACCCAGAAGCGTGGGGAGTGCAAAACGCGTGTCATGAGCCGATAATCCTGTTCATGACTTACCTGATCGCCCTGGCGTTTATCGCCATCTTTGCCAGCTTGGCCGCCGCGCTTTTTTTCATGCTCAAAGGCGGCAAGAACAGCGAAGACACCGAAGAAGCCAGCAAACGCAAAAACAGCAACATGGCGCGCGCGCTGGCGTTCCGTATCGGGTTTTCGGTGTTGCTGTTTGTCTGCATTCTGATTGCGTGGAAGCTCGGTTATATCCAGCCCACCGGCATCCCGGCCGGCAAATAAAAGCCACGCTGAGTGGCGAAATAAATAACAAAGGCCGCATCAAGCGGCCTTTGGTTGAGCGGCTCTCGCCGCGTTGGTTCCGTCTTACAGCCAATAAACCAGGATGTAGAGGCCCAGCCACACCACGTCCACAAAGTGCCAGTACCAGGCGGCGCCTTCAAAACCGAAATGCTTTTCAGGGGTGAAATGGCCTTTGTGCAGGCGAAGGGTGATGAACAGCAGCATCAGCATGCCGACAAATACGTGGAAGCCGTGAAAGCCCGTGAGCAGAAAGAAGGTCGAGCCGTACACGCCGGACGACAGCTTCAGGTTCATCTCGGTATAGGCATGGAAATATTCGTAACCCTGAACGAACAGGAAGACCACGCCGAGTGCGACGGTGGCCCACATGAAGGCAATGGTTCGTGCGCGCTTGCCTTCGATCAGGGCATGGTGGGCGATGGTGATGGTGACGCCCGAGCTCAGTAGCAGTGCCGTATTGACGGTGGGCAAGGAACCCATGATGCTGGCCCAGATGCCGCCGCCTATGGCCAATGGCTTCATGGCCGTGAATGGTTCGATGATGTCGGCGGGCGACGTCGTGGCGCCAGCGACGATAGAAGGCCATGCCGCCTTGAAGTCAGGCCAGAGCAGCGCGTTTTCCAGGCTGCCCAGCGCAGGCAATGAATGTGAGCGAGCCCACCACAGTGCGGTGAAGAAGGCGCCGAAGAACATCACTTCCGAGAAAATGAACCAGCTCATGCTCCAGCGGAACGACAGGTCGATCTTGCGGCCGTACATGCCGCCTTCGCTTTCGGCGATGGACTGGCTGAACCAGCGGAACAGGGTGACCAACCACCACACCATGCCGAAGGCCAACGACCATTTGCCCCAGTCGGCGCCATTGACCCACTGGCCAGCGCCCAAGATGACAAAAAACAGGCCGATAGACGCCATCACCGGATGGCTGGATGGGCTGGGGACGAAGTAGTAGGGGGTTGACCCGTGGGTTGCTGATGACATCGCTCGACTCCTGTTTTTCTCTCGAATTTTCAATAATCTTTTAACTTGCGCCGTGGGATATTTCCGCAAATGCCGCGCTCAGCGCGCCACCATCCACTTTGCCAGCAGCACCAGGACTGCGACAAACACCACCACGGCAATCAGCCCGACCACAATGATGTGGAGGGGATTCAAATTTTTCACGTCTTCTTCGTAGTCGCCGCGCGCACGCAGGCCGACAAAGGACCAGGCCACAGCCTTGACCGTGCGCCAAAAAGAGGGTTTGCGGGGCGTTGCGGCCATGCTCATGCGCCTGCCTGCTTCTCAGCTGGCACGGCGGCCGTCGTTGCCGGCGTGACAGGCGCCGGCGGCGTCTTGCCGCCCACTTCAAAGAAGGTGTAGGACAGGGTGATCGTGCTCACGTCTTTCGACAGTTTCGGGTCGATCACAAAGGCCACTGGCCACTGCTTTTTTTCACCGGGCGCCAAGGTGTACTGGCTAAAGCAGAAGCACTCCAGCTTGTTGAAATGCGCGCCAGCCTGCGCAGGCGCGTAGCTGGGAATGGCCTGGGCGGACATGGTCCGGTCCTGCACATTCTGGAATTCGTACATCACCGTGGTCAATTCGCCGGGATGAACCTGCAGCGTGTTCTGGGCGGGCTTGAAATGCCAGGGGCCACGCGTATTCGCGTCAAACTCCACCGTGATGGTGCGTGTGCGGTCTACCTGCGTATTGGCCGGCAAATTGGGCGTTGCGCCGGGGATCTGGCGGTCACCCAGCGCCAGCACATTGATGCCGGTCATCTCGCAAATCGCCTTGTAGATGGGTACGAGCGCGTAACCAAAGCAAAACATGCCGAGCACGATCACGGCGAGCTTGCCCATCATGTTGAAGTTTTCGCGCTTGAGCCGCATGACGTTGGTACCGCTTTATGCCTGAACTTTGTGCCGGGGTCGGTCAGGCCGGCTCAGTGGGCCAGAAAAATCATCTTGGCCATGAAGCCGGCGAAAAAGACGAGTGCCACCGAAGCGAGGATCAGCGCCAGGCGCAGGTTGCTTTTCTTTTGCTCGGGTGTCATGTGTCGTTACCGGTTCCGGTTGAATCGATGAATTAGCCGATCAGCCAATCACGCGAGTTGCCGAGGCATCCAGCTTGGGCGGCGTTTCAAAGGTGTGGAAAGGTGCGGGGGAAGGAACTTCCCACTCGAGGCCCTCGGCGCCCTTGCCGCCTTCGTCCACCCAGGGGTTCTGCTTGGCGGGTGCGCCCTTGCCGCGCATCGTGGGGACCACGACGAACAGGAAGAAGTACAGCTGGGCAAAACCGAAGAAGAACGCGCCCACGCTGGCCACGGCATTGAAGTCGGCGAACTGCATCGGATAGTCGGCATAACGGCGCGGCATGCCGGCCAGGCCCAGGAAGTGCATCGGGAAGAAAGTCACGTTGAAGGAAATCAGCGACCACCAGAAATGGATCTTGCCGCGGGTTTCGTTGTACATCACGCCCGTCCATTTGGGCGACCAGTAGTAGTAGCCGGCAAAGAGGGCGTAGAGCGAACCGGCCACCAGCACATAGTGGAAGTGAGCCACCACGTAGTAGGTGTCCTGCAGTTGCGTATCAATCGGTGCGACCGAGAGAATCACGCCCGTCAGGCCACCGATGGTGAACACGAAGATGAAGCCCACCGCAAACAGCATGGGGGTCTCAAATGTCATCGAACCCTTCCACATTGTGGCGATCCAGTTGAACACCTTCACGCCCGTGGGCACGGCGATCAGCATGGTGGAGTACATGAAGAACAACTGGCCCGTGACCGGCATGCCGGTGGTGAACATGTGGTGAGCCCACACGACGAAGCTCAGGATGGCGATGGAGCCGGTGGCATACACCATGGAGGCGTAGCCGAACAGGCGCTTGCGCGAGAAAGCGGGGATGATCTGGCTGATGATGCCGAAGGCCGGCAAGATCATGATGTACACCTCGGGGTGGCCGAAGAACCAGAAGATGTGCTGGTACATCACCGGGTCGCCGCCGCCGGCGGGGTTGAAGAAGCTGGTGCCGAAGTGGCGGTCCGTCAGCGTCATGGTGATGGCGCCTGCCAGCACGGGCATCACGGCGATCAGCAGGTAGGCGGTGATCAGCCAGGTCCAGCAGAACATCGGCATTTTCATCAGCGTCATGCCGGGGGCGCGCATGTTGAGGATGGTGACGATGATGTTGATCGAGCCCATGATGGATGAGGCGCCCAGGATGTGCATCGCAAAAATACCAGCGTCCATGGACGGTCCCATCTGCAGCGTGAGCGGCGCATAGAGCGTCCAGCCGGCAGCGGGTGCGCCACCAGGCATGAAGAACGACCCCACCAGCATGGCGCCGGCCGGGATCAACAGCCAGAAGCTGAAGTTGTTCATGCGGGCAAAAGCCATGTCGGCCGCGCCGATCTGCAGCGGGATCATCCAGTTCGCGAAACCCACGAAGGCCGGCATGATGGCGCCGAACACCATGATCAGGCCGTGCATGGTGGTGAGCTGGTTGAAGAGCTCGGGGTTGACCAGTTGCAGGCCGGGCTGGAACAGTTCGGCGCGAATCATCAGGGCCAGCACGCCGCCGAACATCAACATGAAGAAACTGAACAGCAGGTAGAGCGTTCCAATGTCTTTATGGTTGGTCGCGAACACCCAGCGACGCCAGCCCGCCGGGGCATGGTCGTGGTGGTCATCATGCGCGTGGTCGTGATGGTCTAGAACTGCACTCATCTTGGCTTCCTTTGGTGGCTTTGGCCTGTAGCTTTATCTTGGCGGCCGGCGCACATACGGATATGGCGCCGGCGGATTCTGGTCGTGGGCGGATCGGCTTACTTGCGGGCAGCCTGCACTTCGGCGGGCTGGACGATCTGGCCGGTCTGGTTGGACCAGTTGTTCTTGGTGTAGCTGATGACAGCCGCGAGGTCGGTGTCGCTCAATGCCTTCCACGAAGGCATCGCGCCGCCGGCAGCGCCGTTCAGCACAGTCATGATCTGTTTCTTGTGGTCGGCATCCAGCACGATGGCCGAGCCGTCCAGAGGCTTGATGGGGCCGGCGCCCTTGCCGTTGGCCTGGTGGCAGGCAGCGCAGTTGGCGCCGTAAACTTTTTCGCCACGGGCCTTCAGGTCAACCAGCGTCCAGACCTTGGAAGGATCATCCGCTTTGGCGGCAGCTTCCTTGGCCTTGACGGCCACCCAGGCGGTGTAGTCGGCAGCAGAGACGACCTTCACGTGGATGGGCATATAGGCGTGTTCCTTGCCGCAGAGTTCCTGGCACTGGCCGTAGAAGTCGCCTACCTGTTCGGCACGGAACCATGTATCACGCACAAAACCGGGAATCGCATCCTGCTTGATGCCGAAGGCCGGCACCGCAAAGGCGTGGATCACGTCGCTGGCGGTGGTGATGATGCGGATTTTCTTGTTGACGGGTACGACCAGCGGATTGTCGACCTTGAGCAGGTAGTTGTCGGGGGCTTCGCCGGCTTTCGGGCCGCCGTTATTGGACATTTCGCGGTGCGTGTTGTCGAGCGTGGAGACAAAACCGATGCCTTCGCCTTCGCCCTTGATGTAGTCGTAACCCCATTTCCACTGGATGCCGGTGGCCTTGATGGTGACGTCGGCGCTGGTGGTGTCCTTCTGGGCGACCAGCACCTTGGTGGCCGGCAGGGCCATGGCGATCACGATGAGGAAGGGAACGATGGTCCAGGCGATTTCAACGAGGGTGGATTCGTGGAAGTTGGCAGATTTGTGGCCCACCGACTTGCGGTGCTTCAGGATGGAATAGAACATCACCCCGAAAACCGCCACGAAGATCACAAGGCAGATGGCCATCATGAACCAGTGAAGCCACTGTTGCTCTTCGGCAATCTTGGTCATGGCCGGGTGCAGGTTCAGCTGATTGACGGCCGGGCCACCCTTCAGGTCATTGACGGCGTAAGCGGCGGTGCTGACCCAGGCGGCCGCAGATGCCAGAATTGCGCCTGCATGCTGCATGCCAAGCCGTGTCATTTTGCTCATGGTGTTGCTTACGTTCATCGTGATCACTTTTTCTGCTTCAATTACCGACGTTACCGACCAAATTAACCT
>JAJKJM010000124.1 GCA_021153985.1 Polaromonas sp. | reverse complement strand
TGGCACAGCATCGCCGGTGCGCCGGTGCAAGGCACGCCGCCGACAGGCCTTGAAAAAGAAGCGCGGTTGATTGCCCGCCTGAGCAGCCAGTACGCGCTGACTTGCGACCTGGCGATGGGCCTTCTGGGCGGCAAGCTCAAGCGCATGGAGCTGCTGTCGGCCCGGCTGGGCGATGTGCTGGCTCACCTCTATATGGCCAGCGCCTGCCTGTGGCGCTATGCCTTCGAAAAGGATGCGGACATGCTACCGGTGGCGCGCGCCGCCATTCGCGTTCAACTCGATGACGCCGGCGATGCGCTCGAAGCGCTTTACGCCAACTTTCCATCACCGCTACGGCGTGTGGTGGGCGCGATGGTGCTCAACCGCAGCACACGCCTGGCGCCGCTTCGGGACGTTCAGTTGCTGGAGCTTGCAAAACTGTTGCGAACCACTCCGGCTGTCATGAAGCGCCTGTGCCCCGACCTCGCCACGCCCACCAGCGGCGGCCTGCGCGACTTGATGGATGCGCTTGATCTGGCAGCGCAGTTAGGTGAGGAAACAGTCATGCTCAACAAGGCCGTGCGCAGCAACCAGTCGATGGAGCGCGCCGCGCAGGCCTCAAGCCGGCCTGAGCTGGCGCTGGCTTACCTGCGCGCCGCCGACAAGGTCATACAGGTCGACGACTTCGCGCCCTAGAACCCGTCTTAACCTGTTCTTAAGCCGCCGCCCGGGCGAACAGGTCTTTGTACTGCTCACGCAGCAAATTCTTCTGCACCTTGCCCATGGTGTTGCGCGGCAGCTCGCTGACCACAAAGCATTGCTTGGGAATCTTGAAGTTGGCCAGCTTCGATTTCAGTTCGCCCACTATCTGCCCACCTTCCAGCGAAGCGCCCGGTTTGGCAATCACCACGGCCACGCCGACTTCGCCGAAGTCGGGATGCGGCACACCGACCAGCGCGCTTTCCGCCACGCCCGGCATGTCATTGATATAGCCCTCGATCTCGGCCGGATAGACGTTGTAGCCGCCGCTGATGATGAGGTCCTTGCTGCGGCCCACGATGACGATGTAGCCGCGCTCGTCGATCTTGCCGACGTCGCCGGTCTTGAAGTATCCGTCTGCGGTGAACTCTTCCTTGGTTTTCTCCGGCATGCGCCAGTACCCTTTGAAGATGTTCGGGCCTTTGACCTGGATGCCGCCGATCTCGCCGGCCGGCAATGAATGACCGCTTTCGTCCTGCACGCGCAAGCTGACGCCGGGCAATGCAAAACCCACCGTGCCGCCGCGCCGCTCGGCGCCCGAGTACGGGTTGGAGGTGAGCATGACGGTCTCCGACATGCCGTAACGCTCCAGAATCGTGTGGCCGGTGCGCTCTTTCCATTCGTTGAATGTTTCGATCAGCAGGGGCGCCGACCCCGCGACAAAGAGGCGCATGTTGCGGCAGGCCTCGCGCGTCAGTCCCGGCTCGGCCAGCAGGCGCACATACAAGGTGGGAACGCCCATGAACACGGTGGCTTCGGGCAGTTTTTTGACGACGAGCTTGGAATCGAATTTGGCCAGCCAGATCATCTTGCTGCCGTTGATGAGCGCGCCGTGAATGGCGACAAAAAGGCCATGCACATGAAAGATCGGCAAGGCATGGATCAACACGTCGCCCTTCTTCCAGCCCCAGTAGTCTTTGAGCACCAGCGCATTGCTCAGCATGTTGCCGTGCGTCAGCATGGCACCCTTGCTGCGGCCGGTGGTGCCGCTGGTGTAGAGGATGGCGGCGAGATCATCCGCCTGCCGGGCCACCGGCTCATGCTTGTCGCTGCGATGCGCGGCGCGGTCCAGCAGCGAGCCGGTGCGGTCGTCGTCCAGCGTGAACACGTTTTGCGTGCCGGCCTTGAAAGCGATCTTGCTGACCCAGCCGAAGTTCTTGCTGCTGCACACCATCACCGACGGCTCGGCGTTGCCGATGAAGTATTCGATCTCGGCGCTTTGGTAGGCCGTGTTGAGCGGCAAAAACACGTAGCCTGCGCGCAAGGTCGCCAGGTAAAGCATCATGGCTTCGACCGACTTTTCAACTTGCACCGCAACCCTGGCCCCGTCAGGCAAACCGAGCGAGGCCAGCAGGTTGGCCATCATCGCGGTGCCGCGTTCGAGGTCGCGCCATGAATAGTTCAGGCCGGTGTCGGTTTCGACGGCGACGTCATCCAGCGAAGAAGGGAAGGCGGCCCGCAACGCAGCAAACAGGTTATGGTTTTTCATAAGTCAGACTGTCGGTAGTAATAAGGTCAGCAAAGAAGTCAGCAAAGAGGTCAGCAGCAATCAGCGTTCCGGGGCGTCAAACCGGGGCGAACGTTTTTCATTGAAGGCCGTCACACCTTCGCGGTGCTCGGGCGATGCGGCATAGCGGTAGGCATTTGCTATCAAATCAGTAGCTATAAGTCCATTACCCGCCTGGGCCAGAGCCCGAAATGTCTGTTTATTCAGGCGCGCTGCACCCGGCGCAAGGTTCGCACAGCGATCTGCGTACACCATGGCCGCGGCGGCTGTCTCATCGGCCGGCACCACCTGGTTGAGGAAGCCGCGCTGCTTCATCTCCGCAGCGCCGAGCACGGCAGCCGACAGCAGCATCTCGCGGGCCGTCAGCTCGCCCGCTGCGCGCATCACCAGCGCTGCCTCGCGCGGCGCCATGGGAAAGCCCAGCTTCGCGATGGGCGCGCCGAATTTCGCCGCGTCGCCGGCAACGCGGATGTCGCAGCAGCTGGCGATTTCCATGCCGGCGCCCATGCAGTTGCCGTCGATCTGCGCGACGACGGGCACGTCGCAGTCCAGCATGGCTTGCAGGCCACCCCAGACATCGCCCTCATGAAACGCGCGCAGGCCGGTTTCTTCAAACCGGAAGCCGGCGTACTCGGAAATATCACCGCCCGCGCAAAAGTGCCCGCCCCCTCCCCGCACCAGCACGCAGCGCAAGGCCGCGGTTTGCTGGATGCTTTCAAACACCGCGCGCAGTTCGCGCCACATGGCGCGAGACATCGCATTGAGCTTGCCGGGGTGGGACAAGGTCACGCAGGCAAGCGGGCCCTTCACTTCCAGTAAAACGGCACCGGTCATCAAGCGGTCATTCGAGTTTGGCGCCGGAGGCCTTTACCACGACCGACCAGCGCTTGACCTCTTTGCTCACAAAGGCGCCGAACTGCTGGGGCGTGAGGTTGCCGAACTCCGCACCGTTGTTGGCCCAGATGGCTTTGAGCTCGTCGGTGGTGGCGGCTTTGCGCAGGTCTTCAACGATGCGCGCCTGCACGTCGGCCGGCGTACCCTTGGGCGCCCACATGCCGTACCAGGTGGTTACGGTGTAGTCGGGCAGGCCGAGTTCAGCGGCGCAGGGCACATCCGGGAAGGCCGGGTTGCGTTTGGTGCCGGACACCATGAGCGCCTTAATCCGCCCGCCCTTGATATGGTTGGCGGAAGAACCCAGGCCGTCAAACATCATGTCGACGTTGCCGGAAATCAGATCCTGCAGTGCCGGGCCCGCGCCGCGGTAAGGAATGTGGGTGATGAAGGTCTTGGTCTGCTGCTTGAACAGCTCCCCGGCCAGGTGATGTGAAGTGCCGGCGCCGGCCGAGCCGTAGTTGTACTTGCCCGGCGTCTTGCGCACAGCTTCAAGATAGGCCTTGAAGTCGGCAAAGGGCATGTTGCGCGGGTTGACCACCAGCACCTGCGGCACGTTGGCCATCAGCGCCAGCGGCACGAAATCTTTCTCGATGTCATAGTCCAGCTTGGGATACATCGAGGGCGCGATGGTGTGGTGCACCGCGCCCATAAAGAGCGTGTAACCGTCGGGCTGGGCCCTGGCGGCGATGCTCGCGCCCAGCGTGCCGCCGGCGCCGCCGCGGTTGTCGATGATGAGCTGTTTGCCCGTGAGCTTGGCGAACTGGGCCGACAAGGGCCGCGCGAACGCGTCGGTGCCGCCGCCGGCCGGAAACGGCACGATCATCGTCACCGGTTTGGTGGGCCACGCCGACTGGGCGTAGCTGCCGAGGGAAACCGTGGCGGCACCGGCTGCCGCCGCGCGCAAGATGTCGCGCCGGGAACCGCGGGCTTCAAAATTGAATGTCATCTTTGTCTCCTGTCATTGTTGAAATCAGAAATAAACACTGTCAAAAAAAACCAAACCAGAAAAAGTCAGGCGCGCTTAAAACCCCTGCGGCGAGCATTTACCGCAACACTAAGTACACGTTCAAATGTACAAACCTTCGATGTCACCTGATACGGGGATTTCCCCCTGTGCGAGCAGCGCGCGGTGCCTGTCAAGGCGCTTCAGGTCGTAGAGGTAATTCACCATCAGGCCATACGACTGCTTGAGCCCTTTGGGTGTCGGGTCTCCCGCCCAGTTGATGCGCTCAATGCGCGCGCCGTTGCCCAGGTGAAAGCGCGCCACCGGATCCAGCGGCTTGCCCTCTTCCATCGCGCGGCCCAGGTAATGCGCCGCGCATTGCAACAACGTTTTTCGCACCGGTGATTTGTCTGCGAGAGACAGCGGGTCTTCAATCGCGGAGAGAAAATGCCCCGCGCCCGGCGGCTCAAAGCCCACGGCCCGGCCCAGCGCCGAGCGTTCCTTCTCGTTCAGCTTGTCCAGCATCGCGCCGGCATTCTTGCCCAGCCAGCTGCGAAACCCTGGAATCGGCGAGAGCGTCGCAAAGGTCTTCAGCTTGGGAAACTCTTCCTTGAGCGTTTCGACCACACGCTTGATCAACGAGTCGCCAAAACTCACACCGCGCAGGCCCGCCTGCGTGTTGCTGATGGAGTAAAAAATCGCGGTGGTGGCGCGGCTTAAATCCGACGGCGCGGCCAGTTCGTCGAGCAGCGGCATGATGTCGCCCGCGATCTGCTCGACCATGGCGACTTCCACAAAGATCAAGGGCACCTCGGGAAGGCGCGGGTGGAAAAAGCCGTAGCAGCGCCGGTCGCTGTCGAGCCGGTTCTTCACATCGGCCCAGCCCTTGATGTCGTGCACGGCCTCGTACTTGATCAGCTTTTCGATCAGCGAGGCCGGCGAGTCCCAGGTGATGCGGCGCAGGTCGAGAAAGCCGACGTCGAACCAGGTGGAAAACATGTACTCCATCTCGACGTCGAGCGCCAGCAGGCGCTTGTCGGCCTTGAGGCTGGGCTGCATGTCGGCACGCATGTCGACAAGGAACTGGATGCCGCCCGGGTAGACACTGAAGCGCTGCAGCAAACGCCGGCGCGGCGACACCGTGGCGCGGCGGTAGCGCACTTCGGCCACGGCCTCTTCAGGCGTGCCCACCGCGGCGGCAAACTGCGCCTGCGCGGCCTTGACCTTTTGCGGGTTGGCGACGAACTGCTCGCTCATCAGCATCCACAAGTCGCGCCGGCGCGCGGGCGTAGCGCCTTCGTACCAGGCCGCGATGGCCATGGCCCGGCGCCCGCCTTCGACCTCGCTCACGCGCGGGTCGATGATGGCCTGCAGCTCCTGCAGGGTGCGGCGCAGCACGCGCGGCGACAGCGCCTCTTCCTTCTGGCTCAGCGTGGCCTGCAGCCTTTCGTGCGTGCTGCGGGCGGGCAAGCCGGAGCCAGATGCTATCTTTTTTGTAGCTGCCTGGCCACGTTCCGTAATGGCTGCAGCCGTTTTTTCTGATGAGTTTTTCTCACCGGCGGTGAATCGCGAGACATTGCGGCTGAGCCACTCGGCGGCGCTCATGAGGCCACCCGCGAGCGTTGGTTGCGGGCCAGGTCGCGCAAGGCCTCGCGCTGGCGCGTAAGGTGCGTGCGCATGGCGGCTTCGGCGCCTTCGCTGTCGCGGCTTTTCAGGGCCGCGAACACCGTCATGTGCTCCGACAGGCTTTGCGCCAGACGGCCCGGCGCGTGCAGCTGCTGCAGCCGCGCCAACTTCAATATCTTGCGCAAATCGGCGATGGCCTGTGCCAGCCAGCGGTTGTCGGCCAGCATGATGATCGCCTCATGGATGGCGAAGTTGGTGGCGTAGTAGTCGTTGATTCGCCCGGCGCTGGCGTGGCTGTTCAGGCGTTCATGCAGATTGGTAAGCGCCGCCAGGTCGGCGTCAGTGGCGTTGCGGGCAGCCTCGTAGGCGCAGCGCCCTTCCAGCAACGCAATCACCGGGAAGATGTCGTCCAGGTCTTTCTCGGTCACTTCATTGACAAAGCAACCACGCCGGGGTTCGTGGCGCAGCAGGCCTTCCGACGTCAGCACTTTGAGCGCTTCGCGCAGCGGCGTGCGGGAGATCTCCAGGCGCTCGCACAACGCGACTTCGTCCAGAAAACTGCCGGGCGCCAGCTGGCCGGCAAAGATTTGCTCCCTCAGCGTGTCGGCGACTTCCTGGTGCAACGAACTTTGGACAAGACGCATGGCAAGACCTTTTGATTGGACCTCTGGGCCGTTAAGCGGCCGCTCCTTGCTGAAAACTACGGTTATTCCTGAAAACCCAGCGCCAGATCGTTATGACCCGGTCGTAATTTCAAGTAATTACGTATAATTATGAAAGAACAAAGCGGTTCAATCAAGGGGCTGCGCTGTAAATAAGCGTTAAAAACGACAGGGACAAACCCGTAGTGAGCCCCCGCCGGGCCCACCTCGGCTGTTACGTTGCCATCAAGCCGGCTGCCACGCCGCCAGGCCCGGTTTCTGCAGCCTAGGCCGGGTCGCGCCGGGAGCACCTGCGACGAGCGTCAGACGCTATCAAATAGATAGCTACAAGCCAAATATCCACCTGGACTAGGCACGTTTTGTAGCCCAAACCCAGAGCCAGGCACCGCCTATGATCATCGGCACGCACAGCCACTGCCCCATGCTCATCCCCAACGCCAGGATGCCGAGGAACTCGTCGGGCTCACGGAAGAACTCGGCAATGAAGCGGAACACGCCGTAGCCCAGCAGGAAGGCGCCGGACACCTGCCCCGTTTTGCGTGGCTTGCGCGCATACAGCCAGAGCAGCACGAAGAGCAGCAGGCCTTCCATCAGGAACTGATAAACCTGCGAGGGATGGCGCGGCTGCATGGAGCCGCTGTGCGGAAACACCATGCCCCAAGGCAGAGCCGGGTCGCTGAAGCGGCCCCAGAGTTCACCGTTGATGAAGTTACCGACGCGCCCCGCCGCCAGCCCTGTCGGCACGCAAGGCGCCACAAAATCCATGACCTGCAGCCAGGGCCGCTGGCGCGAGCGGGCAAACCACCACTGCGACGCCAATACACCGAGCATGCCGCCGTGAAAGCTCATGCCGCCCTGCCACACGAAAAAGATCTCCAGCGGATGCGAGAGGTAATAGCCGGGCTTGTAAAAAAGGCAGTAGCCGAGCCGCCCGCCTATCACCACCCCCATGACGCCCAAAAACAGGATGTCTTCAATGTCCTTGCGCGACCACGCGCCCGGGCCGGTGATGGACGCATAGGGCTTGTGGCGAAGGCGCCGCATGGCCAAGAAGAAGAACAGGCCGAAAGCCGCCAGGTAAGTCAGGCCGTACCAGTGGATGCCGACGGGACCGAGCTGAAGCGCGACAGGGTTGATTTGGGGATGGATGAGCATGGCGGTATTTTGCATGCAAGCTTCAGTGAGACGCTATGGGAAGGGATTTACGCACGCGGTACCCAGCGGATGCGACGGGCCTTTTTTGACCTGCCTGCGCAGTTCAGCGGTTCTACGCCTTTTCCGAAAACCTGGCTCGACTGGCTGGGGCATTGCCGGCTGGCGAAATCGCTATTAATTTAGTAGCTACTCGCCCAATCAGCTATTGGGCTAGAGGCCGATTACACTCACAAAATCTTCTCCCCTTGGACACCTCGCTCTTCCAGGCCCGGGCCATGCCGCGCAGGCTGGCATATCGCCCCCGCCTGTTCGTGCGCCACCCCGGCAGGCCTGTGGCAGGCCGCACTGGATTAGACTGCGGCCAACACCCGACCGGATCCGCCATGCACCCCGCCTTCTACCCTGCCGTCATTGCCGGCCTCATGAGCCTGCTCTTCACGCAGCCCGCCGCGGCGCAGGTCTACCAGTGCCAGGATGCCGGCGGCAAAAAGGTGTTCTCGCAGACACCCTGCGCATCCCAGTCCGCCAAAGACGAAAAACTCATCATGCGGGCGCCAGGTTCGGCCGCAGCAGTCACCACGACGCCGGCAGACGGCACACCGGTTAAAGGCCAGCCGGGGGTGCTCTATGGCAACGGCGGCGCCGCCGCAGCGCCCAAAGATTGGGCGGCGGAGAATGCGGCGGCCAATGCGCGGGCTGCGGCAGCCGGAGCATCCGCCGGTGGTTCACGCCAGGTTATGCCTTCGGCGCTGGGGGGCTTGCGAAAATCAACGCCAACCCCCGCCAGCGCCTCCGACAAGCAGATCATTGCCAACTGCGAAGCCACCCATGGCGCGCGCTGCAGCAGCAGCGGCGAAATCGCGCAGCGCAGGATGGAACAGCGCGAGCTCTCGCCGTCCGAGCGGCAGCAACAGCAAAGCGCCGTAGCGGCCCGCCGCCAGCGTGAACAGGAAGAGGCCTTTAACCGGTCGATACGCCGCTAAACCTGTACCGCCCTCCCCGATCGATATCCCCGGTTCGTACGGCTACGAACGCCTGCTGCTGCTTACTGCTGCTGCAACCGGGCGTCTTTGGGGTAGCTGATCGTGTAGTCGGCGGCAAGGCGCGTGGTTTTGCCGGCGTCCAGGTCAGACGCCCACATAGCCAGACCGGGCCGTTTGTCAAACGCCAGATCGGCCGGCTGGGGATTGAATTGCGAGACCACGCGCACCTGTTCATCGACCGACACCGGTGCAGCCTCAAGCACCTGCACGGCGATGGGCGCGCGGTGACGGTTTTCCACGACATAGCTGCGCTGCACCCGGCGCTCAGCGCGGCTGCCGACAAAGCCGCCTGTGCCCTGGCTGTCGCGCTCGGGCTCCGCCTGCACGCGCACCAGCTCGTCACGCCCGAACGAGAGAAAAAGCCGGGCATCGGCGGGGGCCGTCCACTGCCCGTTGCCGACGAAGGCGCCGTCGCGGTACAGCTGCAGCGGTCCGGCCGGCCAGACGCCCTCGGGCTGCGCGATATCCGCCACCAGGTAAGCCGCCGCCTCGACGCGCGGGCTGGTGCGCACGACCAGCCTGGCCGTGTCTTCGTGCTGGCCCAGTGACATCGCCACGCGCTGGCCATTGGAGGGCACGTCCATGGGCCGGGCCACGCTGAACTCCGTGGCAAAGCTGCTGTTGAATACATTGACGTCAAAGAGCGGCGCATCGTCACGCAACCCCATCGCAGCCGAAGGCGCCGGCGCCGGGGCAGCCATGGGCGCGGACTGCATCAGAAAGCTGGCCTCGGCTTGCGGCCGGGGTGGCGGCTCCAGCCCGATGCGCCAGGGCGAAGGCAGGCGCCCCGCCGTCGGGCTGAGCGGCTGCCCGGTGGACAACACCAGCCGCACGCCGCTCCAGTCTTCGCCCGTGGCCTGAGCCACCAGCGCCTGGCGCTCTATGCGCACTTTGCGCGTGGCGGTGTCGAGCAGGGCCCGGTAAGCCGGTGACCAGCCCGGTCCGTTGACGCGGTAACTGAGCCTGACTTCGGCATCCGCCGCCGCGGCCAGCGTGACGGTGATATTGACGACCTGGCCATTGCCCTGAGTTCGGGCACGCTCGGCCACCAGGGGGCCGAGCTGTCGGTCGATGTCGGCTTGCCTGCGGCTGATCAGGTGTTTTTTCTGCAATGAATCCTGCCCGGTACGTCGCAGCGCGTCAGCGACCGACGCCACGTTCTTTGCGTCGGTGGCCGGGCGCACACCCCCCGCCCCCTCGCCCCCGGCCAGGCCTTTAAGGTAGCCGGTCACCATGTCCAGTGCATCACTCTCAGCTTGCAAGGCGGCTTTCTGGTCCTCGAGCCCGCGAATCTGCGTATCCATGGCGCTGGCCTGGCAGCGCGGTGACAGGGCTCGCGCGGCGCTCAGCACCGAGGTCTCGCCCAGGCGCACGGAGGCATCGGCTGAGACCTGCAGGCTTTGCACGTTCAGGCCCGCGGGCAGGCAGGAGAAGGTCAGCGAACGGCTGCCGGCGGCGACGCGCGCCACCCGCTCCACCGTGGCGCTGCCGGCATAGACCTTGACCAAGGTAATGCGGGAATCGGCGGCGTCGGCCTGGGCAAACGCGGGCGCCGCCACCCATGCCGTCACAACGGAAAGCGAGGCGGCCAGGCCACAAAGGCGATGAAAAGAAGAAGGCAGCATGGCGGGATAAACCTTTGAAGTTGTTTTTCGCGGTTGTTGGAGTCGATATGAGCGCGCGGCCGTTATTGCAAATGGGCCAGACAGATACTAGGGCACAAAGGTGCCAGGGCTGTCGATGAATGCCATGAAGCGCGCCAGAGCGGGGTTGGCGCTTTGGGCCGCCCAGACCAGGCTGGTTTCACACCCCGGAACGGACGGCACGCGCACCTTGCCCGGACTCGCGGCCGGCACGCTGCGATACACCACACCCGGCCGCTGAAACTGCCGCACGCTCTCAGGCACCCAGGCCACACCCAGCCCGGCCGACACCAGGTTCACGATGGTCTGCATCTGGATAGCCTCCTGCGCAACACGCGGCAGGTTGCCGGCGGCGTGGTACATGGCAAAAATCGCGTCGTAGAGCGACGGCAGGATGCGCCGGGGAAAAATCACCAGGGGTTGCTCCAGCAGGTCTTTCAGGGCCAGCGCCGTCTGGCCGGCCAGCTCGCTTTGCTCGGGTACTGCGACGACCAGCGGGTCCTGGCTGATACGCCGCGATGCCAGGCCGGGCGGCGCGAACCCGGGCGAATGCAGCATGAAGCCTGCATCGATCTCGCCGCGCTCAAACGCCTGCAGCTGCACATCGCCGGTCGCCTCGATCAGTTCAAGCTGCACCTTGGGGTATTGCTCGCGAAAGGCCCGAACCCAGCGCGGCAGCAGGTCAAAACCCACCGTCGAGACAAAGGCCAGCCGCAGCCGCCCGGCCTCGCCGTCGGCGCTGGCGCGCGCATAGGCCGGCAAGGCCTGGGCGCGGGCCAGCAGGTCGCGCGCCTCAGGCAGCAGGGCGGCGCCGGCCGCCGTGAGTTGTACGCTGCGCTTGGTGCGGTCAAACAGGCGAATCCCCAGCAGCACCTCCAGTTGCGCAATGGCCTGCGTCAGGGGCGGCTGGGTCATGTTCAGGCGCTGGGCTACGCGGCCGAAATGGAGCTCTTCCGCCACAGCGAGAAACGGCCGCCATAAACGAAGCTCGATCAGGGGTGGTTTGCGGGGGATCGTGGCGTCATTCATATGCATTACATATTAATACAGCATGAATAATGGATTGGAAAGAATCAGTCAAAGCACGCATACTCTGCTTTCCTGACACCCAAAACACGCCCGGGCCGCATGCCCGGCGAGCAACCCACCCACGAGACACCCATGACCACTAAAACCGTCAACATCGTTCCCAACCCGCGCAGCAGGAACATCACCGAAGGCAAATCGCGCGCGCCCAACCGCTCCATGTACTACGCCATGGGCTACGAGGCGGATGATTTCAAGAAGCCGATGATCGGCGTGGCCAACGGCCACAGCACCATCACGCCTTGCAACAGCGGCCTGCAAAAGCTGGCCGACGCGGCGATCGCGGGCATCGAAGAAGCCGGCGGCAACGCGCAGGTGTTCGGCACGCCCACCATCTCCGACGGCATGGCCATGGGCACCGAAGGCATGAAATATTCTCTCGTAAGCCGCGAAGTGATTTCGGATTGCATTGAGACCTGCGTGCAGGGCCAGTGGATGGACGGCGTGCTGGTGGTCGGCGGCTGCGACAAAAACATGCCCGGCGGCCTGATGGGCATGCTGCGGGCCAACGTGCCGGCAATTTACGTCTATGGCGGCACCATCCTGCCCGGCACTTACAAGGGCAAAGACCTCAACATCGTCAGCGTGTTTGAAGCCGTGGGCGAGAACGCCGCCGGCCGCATGAGCGACGAAGACCTGCTGCAGATCGAGCGCCGCGCCATTCCAGGCACCGGCAGCTGCGGCGGCATGTACACGGCCAACACCATGTCCAGCGCGTTTGAAGCGCTCGGCATTTCGCTGCCCTACTCCAGCACCATGGCCAACCCGCACGACGAGAAGATGAACTCGGCCAAAGAATCGGCCAAGGTGCTGATCGAAGCCGTCAAGAAGGACATCAAGCCGCGCGACATCGTCACCAAAAAGGCGATTGAAAACGCCGTGGCCGTGATCATGGCCACCGGCGGCTCGACCAATGCCGTGCTGCATTTCCTGGCGATCGCTCACACGGCCGGCGTTGAATGGACGATTGACGACTTCGAGCGCGTGCGCCAGCGCACCCCCGTGCTGTGCGACCTGAAGCCGTCCGGCAAATACCTCGCCGTTGACCTGCACCGCGCCGGCGGCATTCCGCAAGTCATGAAAACACTGCTGGCCGCCGGCCTGCTGCACGGCGACTGCCTGACGATCTCCGGCCAGACCATTGCCGAGACCCTCAAAGACGTGCCTGAAGTGCCACGGGCCGACCAGGACGTGATCCGCCCCATCAACAAGCCCATGTATGCGCAGGGCCATCTGGCCATCCTGAAGGGCAACCTCTCGCCCGAAGGCTGCGTGGCCAAAATCACCGGCCTGAAGAACCCGGTCATGACCGGCCCGGCCCGGGTGTTTGATGACGAGCAGTCTGCGCTGGCCGCCATTCTGGCCGGCAAGATCAAGGCCGGCGACGTGATGGTGCTGCGTTACCTCGGCCCCAAAGGCGGCCCCGGCATGCCTGAAATGCTGGCCCCCACCGGCGCGCTGATTGGCGCCGGCCTGGGCGAAAGCGTGGGCTTGATCACCGACGGACGCTTCTCCGGCGGCACCTGGGGCATGGTGGTCGGCCACGTCGCGCCAGAAGCCGCAGCCGGCGGCAATATCGCCTTCATCCACGAAGGGGACTCCATCACCATTGATTCGAAGCAACTGCTGCTGCAGCTGAACATCAGCGATGAGGAGCTGGCCAAGCGAAAGGTGGGCTGGAAGGCTCCCGCGCCGCGATACACCCGCGGCGTGCAGGCCAAATTTGCCTTCAACGCATCAAGCGCCAGCAAAGGCGCGGTACTCGACGACTATTGAGCAGCGGATTCAAGTTCAGGTTCGCTGAGACACTGAAAAAACGAAGAGCCCGTGAAGTTACAAACTTCACGGGCTCTTTGCGTTGGCGTCGCCTGCTGCTTATGGGAGGCGGTTAAATTGATCCGCTAGATGGTCAGAAAGTGCTCAGAAAGATCGTAGCAAGGGCCTGTACGGCTTCAGCTTATTTCTTCTTTCTCTTTGCAGAAAGCATACCCATGGCCTCACGTGACTTCTCGATACGGTCTTTGGTTCGTTTTTCCATTTTTTCGATTTCTTTTTTCTTGGTGTAACCCGACGCGTCGGCGTACCACCACCAGAGGACGGCAAGGCCAAACGGCGCCAGCACGATAAGCCAGCTCCATGTCGCGACGGGCCCGATCTCCAGGTATTTCAGCGCCAGCGCCACAATGCCAATCAATAAAAAATACATGGGTTTCTCCTGCAAACTTTGCTGAAATTTCGACCAGAACCAGGGGGTATCCCCTTGAAACAAGGGTCAACCGACATCACTACAATCACGTTAATTGACTGTAACCGAATCCATAACTCCCCACGAGGACTCTTCATGAAACGCATTCTTCTGGTACTCGCTTCCATGGCTGCAGGTCTTGCGGTGTCTACCCCTGCCCTGGCTGATTTGCAACTGGCAACCGCCAAGAACTGCATGACCTGCCACGCCATCGACAAGAAACTGGTGGGCCCTTCCTACAAGGACGTTGCGGCCAAATACGCTGGCCAAAAAGACGCGGCCGACAAGCTGGCCGCCAAAATCGTCAAAGGCGGTTCGGGCGTTTGGGGCCCTGTTCCCATGCCGGCCAACCCACAGGTCAGCCCCGACGAAGCCAAGAAGCTGGCGGCCTGGGTCCTGACGGCCAAGTAAGCGGTTCACGCATTCACAAAAAAGCCCGTCATCGACGGGCTTTTTTACGCCTGATTCATTTCACTGCTTTTCAGACAGCTGATCGAGGATGGCGGGGTTTTGTGGCCACGTCACATCGCTTCGCGATATGAGTGTCCCCTTCCCCTCGCCGCAGCTGCGCTGCCGCGGCTGCGCCGCCCTCAATCACTGTCTTTCAGACAGCTGATCGAGGATGGCGGGGTTTTCCAAAGTAGAAGTATCTTGCGTAATGGCCTCCCCTTTGGCGATGCCGCGCAGCAGGCGGCGCATGATCTTGCCGCTTCGGGTCTTGGGCAGGTTGTCGCCGAAGCGGATGTCCTTGGGCTTGGCGATGGGGCCGATTTCCTTGCCCACCCAGTCGCGCAGTTCCTTGGCAATTGCCTTGGCCTCTTCGCCCGTGGGACGTGAACGCTTGAGCACCACAAAAGCCACGATGGCCTCGCCCGTCAAGTCGTCGGGCCGCCCCACCACCGCGGCTTCGGCCACCAGTGTGGAGTGCGCCACCAGCGCCGACTCGATCTCCATGGTGCCCATACGGTGGCCCGAGACGTTGAGCACGTCGTCGATGCGGCCGGTAATGCGGAAATAACCGTTGTCAATGTTACGCACCGCGCCGTCGCCGGCGAGATAAATCGTGCCGCCCATTTCTTCCGGGAAATAGCTCTTTTTGAAGCGGTCAGGGTCGTTCCAGATGGTGCGGATCATGGACGGCCAGGGGCGCTTCACGACCAGCATGCCGCCCGCGCCGTTGGGCAGGTCCTTGCCGGTTTCATCGACGATGGCGGTCATGATGCCGGGCAATGGCAGCGTGCAGCTGCCTGGCACCAACGGTGTGGCGCCGGGCAGCGGCGTGATCATGTGGCCGCCGGTTTCGGTTTGCCAAAAGGTGTCAACGATCGGGCAACGTTCACCGCCCACGTTCTTGTAGTACCACATCCAGGCTTCCGGATTGATCGGCTCACCCACGGAACCCAGGATGCGCAGGCTGCTCAGGTCGGACCGGGCCGGATGCACTTTTTCATCAGCCTCAGCGGCCTTGATCAATGAGCGGATGGCCGTAGGCGCCGTGTAAAAAATCGTGACCTTGTGCTTTTCGATCATCTGCCAGAAGCGGCCCGCATTCGGAAAGGTCGGGATGCCTTCAAAGATGATCTGCGTCGCGCCGGCCGCCAGCGGGCCGTAAGCCACATAGGTATGCCCGGTGATCCAGCCGATGTCGGCGGTGCACCAGAAGACATCGGCGGGCTGGATGTCGAAAGTCCAGTCCATCGTGAGCTTGGCCCACAGCAGGTAGCCGCCGGTGCTGTGCTGCACGCCCTTGGGCTTGCCGGTCGAACCCGATGTGTAAAGAATGAAAAGCGGATGCTCCGCGCCGACGAACTCGGGCTCGCACACCGGCGCCGCCTTGGCGGTGATCTCGTGCATCAGGCTGTCGCGGCCGGCCACCATGTTGCAGGCGGTCGCGGTGCGCTGGTAGACGATCACATTCCTGATCGACTCGCAGCCACCCATCGCAATGCCTTCATCAACGATGGCCTTGAGCGGCAACTCCTTACCGCCGCGCAGCTGGTAATTGGCGGTAATGACGGCCACGGCGCCGGCGTCCTGTATGCGCTCCTGCAGGCTCTTGGCCGAGAAGCCGCCAAACACTACCGAGTGGGTAGCGCCTATGCGCGCGCAGGCCTGCATGGCCACCACGCCTTCGACTGTCATCGGCATGTAGATGATGACGCGGTCGCCCTTTTTGATGCCGGCGCCTTTCAGCGCGCTCGCAAACTGGCTGACCTTGGCATGCAATTCTTTGTAAGTGACATTGGTGACCTTGCCGTCGTCGCTTTCGAAGATGATGGCTTTTTTGTTTTCAACCGGCGTGCCGAGGTGGCGGTCCAGGCAGTTGTAGGAGGCATTGAGCTCGCCGTCGGCAAACCACTTGTAAAACGGCGCGGTGGACTCGTCCAGCGTCTGGGTGAAGGGCTTCTTCCAGCTGAGGTTTTCACGCGCCAGGCGGGCCCAAAAACCTTCGAAATCCTTCTCGGCTTCCGCGCACAACGCCTGGTAGGCCGGCATGCCTGAAATGCGCGCGGCCTTCACGGTGGCCGGTGCCGGCGGGAAGATGCGATTTTCAACCAGGGTGGATTCGATCGCGGATGTAGGGGCGCTCATTGGTTTTGTCTCCTGTTTGTCACTGAATGCGTGGTACTGTCATCTTTCGCACTTACAAGCCACTGACTGGCTTGAACCTTACAAATTCTGCAGTTCAGAGGGGGCCGGGCATCCCTCTACAATGCCGCAACCCCCAGCTTACGCCATCATGACTGAACCTACCCAAGACCCCGGCACCGCCAAAATCTCACCGCTGCGCCCGCTCCCCAATCTGATTTTTGCCAGTCGCTGGCTCCAGTTGCCGCTGTATCTGGGGCTGATCGCGGCCCAGGCGGTGTACGTCATGCACTTCCTGGTCGAGTTGTGGCACCTGATTGAAGCCGCCTTCGGCAGCCAGACCGCCCTGCAATCGCTGATCACCAGCATCGGCTACAAGACCGCCATACCCGTCGCTTCGCTCAACGAGACGGTCATCATGCTGGTGGTGCTGGCACTGATTGACGTGGTGATGATCTCCAACCTGCTGATCATGGTGATCGTGGGCGGCTACGAAACCTTTGTGAGCCGCATGAACCTGGAAGGCCACCGCGACCAGCCTGAATGGCTGAGCCACGTGAACGCCTCAGTACTGAAAGTGAAACTGGCCACGGCCATCATCGGCATCAGCTCCATCCACCTGCTGAAGACTTTCATCAACGCCGACAACTACACCGACAAAGTGTTGGTCGCGCAGACGGTGATCCACATCACCTTCCTGTTGTCGGCCATTGCGATTGCCTACACCGACAAGATCATGTCGGGCATTGCCGCGCAAAAGCACTGAGCGCGCCGCGCCGGACAGCTAGTTCGGCACTTTTTGTGCGGTGCTGGTGCGCATCAACATCACCGCGCCCAGCACCCCTGACAACAGCGAGCCGCACAGCACACCCAGCTTGAGCTGGGTTTCGTACCCCGCATCCTGGCCGGCAAAGGCAAGCGCACCGATGAAAAGGCTCATGGTGAAGCCGACGCCGCACAGCAGGCACACACCAAAGAACTGGCTCCAGCCGGCCCCCGCCGGCAGACGTGCACCGGCAAAGCGGATCAGCAGCCAGGAAGCCCCAAACACACCGACCGCCTTGCCCACCAGCAGGCCTGCGGTAATGCCCAGCGGCACGCTTTGAAGAAGCGTGCCGACGGTAACCCCTTGAAGCGACACCCCCGCATTGGCAAACGCAAACATGGGCAACACGCCAAAAGCCACCCAGGGGTGGAGCGCGTGCTCCGCAGTTTTCAGCGGCGAGCCGCCTTTGCCGTCTGACAAAGGAATCGCCAGCGCGGTAATGACACCCGCCAGCGTGGCATGAATGCCGGACTTGTAAACGAAGAGCCAGATCGCCAGGCCCACCGCCACGTAAGGCCCTATGGCCATCACTCTCGCCCGGTTAAGGACCAGCAAAACCAATGCGCCAATGCCCGCAGCCATCAATGCCGTCACCGAAAGTCCCTCGGTATAGAAAAACGCAATGATCAGGATGGCGCCCAGGTCGTCAATGATGGCGACAGCCGTCAAAAACACCTTGAGCGAAGCCGGCACCCGGCTGCCCAGCAGCACCAGGATCCCCAGCGCAAAGGCGATGTCGGTGGCGGCCGGAATCGCCCAGCCGCGCATCGCGACGGGGTCACCGGCATTGATCGCCATGTAGATGAGCGCCGGCGCCACCATGCCGCCCAGCGCGGCACCTGCCGGCAAAAGCGCCTGTGCACGGGAGGCCAGTTCGCCTTGCAGCAGCTCGCGTTTGATCTCCAGGCCCACCAGGAAGAAAAACACCGCCATCCACAAGTCATTGACCCAATGCAGCAGCGATTTGGAAAGCACCAGCAAATCACCGCCTACACGCAGCTCGCCGGGCAACTGCACAAACCGGTTGTAAGCCTCACCCCATGGCGAGTTGCTCAACACCAGCGCGGCTACAGCGGCCAGCGCCAGCACTACGCCCGAAAGCGACTGCGAATTGATGAACTGGTGAAGGATGCGGTGGACAAACTTGAGCATCCCCTATTGTCCCAGACCCGCAAAGGACGGCGGCCCGGCGCCACCGAAGGCGCCGGGCCGCACGAGCCTGCTTTTTATTGCGCGGACTGCGGAAGTTGACCGAAGCCGGCAGCCTTGTCCGAAGCAGGCAGCACGGCCTTTTCCATCTCGGCACGCCGCATCGGACGCAGGACATACCAGGCCATCAGCGCCGCGATGGCATTCATGACGCTGCCGACAATGAACACGGCATGCCAGTTGCCGGTCATTGCGGTGAGCACGCTGGACAGCGGAACGAGCAGCGACGCTGTGCCTTTGGCGGTGTACAGCAGGCCGGCATTGGATGCGGCGTACTTGGAGCCAAAGGTATCGGCACACGTTGAAGGAAAGAGGCTGTAGATCTCGCCCCAGGCGAAGAACACCATGCCCGTCAGGACCACGAACGCAATCGGATTGTGGCCAAACTGGTAAAGAGCCAGGATACCAACCGACTCGATGCCGAAGGCGATCAGCATGGTCTTCTCACGGCCGATCTGATCCGACACCCAGCCAAAGAACGGACGGGTGAGGCCATTGAGCACGCGGTCGATCGCGAGGGCAAACGTGAGTGCAGGCAGCACCAGGCCCATGATGCTGACGGGGACGTCGCCCACGTTGAAATCCTTGGCGATCGGGCCGAGCTGGGCCGTAGCCATCAGCCCGCCGGCCGCCACCATCACGAACATGACGTACATCACCCAGAACACCGGCGAGCGCAGCACTTCGGAAGGCTTGTAGTCGCGCCGGCTCTGCTGCACATTGATCGTGGAGATCGTGCCGCTCTTGGCCAGATTCTCCGGTGCCCGCGTCAGCAGGAACGACACGACGAATACGATCACGCCCTGGATGATCCCGAAGTACAGGAAGGCCGACTGGTAGCCGCTGCCCTTGATCATGGCCGAGATCGGGAGAATGGTGAGGGCGGAGCCCGCACCGAAGCCGGCAGCCGTCAGGCCCGCAGCCAGGCCGCGGCGATCGGGAAACCACTTCAAGGCATTGCCGACGCAGGTGCCGTACACCGCACCCGCGCCAACGCCGCTGATCGCCGCAGCGATGTAAAGCAGCGTCAGCGAATCGGCAAAGGAGTTGATCACCCAGCCCACGCCGCAAAGAATGCCGCCGATCATGACCACCGGACGCGGACCGAAACGGTCGACGAGGTAGCCTTCGATCGGCACAAGCCAGGTTTCAGTCAAAACAAAAATCGTGAAGGCGACCTGGATGGCGGCCTTGCTCCAGCCGTACTTGTCGGCTATCGGATTCACAAAAAGGGTCCAACCATATTGCAGGTTGGCAATCATCGCCATGCAGACGATGCCCAAGAGAAGCTGTATCCAGCGATAGGCGCTGGACGGTGCGGTGGTAGCTGTGGTCGCGTATGTCATTGATGTCTCCAATCACTTGTATGCCGTGGAAATTGCAGTTGCAATCGCTGATGCTGTTGTTGTGAGCGGATTGTCAGAGCGGAGATTTAGAAGTCCGTTGACCGCGATCAAGTTTGGAAAAACTTTACGCATCACTTGAAAAAGAAAGCTGATTGAAAGAATCCCGCAGCGCCACCCCCCGCGATTGCGATGAATCCAGATCACGAGATGGTGAGTGCGTGTATTAGCGGCGCTGAGTCCGGGCGCGCAAGGCGAAGGTCAGCAAAAAAAAAGCCCGGCATTGCACCGGGCTTGAGAGACATTAAAAGCGAGAGAAACAGGGCAACCGCGCTAGCGCCCTATCGTCCTATCGCTGGCGGCGCAAACCGCCTGCGACCATTAGCGGGCTCGCAAGGCGCCGATAAAAATAGACAGAGGCGTAGCAGCCATCAACTCACGCAGCAGGCGACGTGAGCGTGCATTGGCGGCGGGCTGGGCAATCTTTGAATACAGTGCGAAGGCGGTCATGGCTTTCCTTTGTGATGTGAAAATCTGTAATCAAAATCATAGGGTAAACCCCTAGTTTTGTCAACCGACTCACTGCCGACGCAGGCTGCCGCCAGCCTCAGCCCACCATGTTCCCCGGCACCACCCACTGGTCAAACTGCTCGCCTGTGACATAGCCGGAGGCCAGCGCCGCATCGCGCAGGCTGCTGCCCTCCTTGTGGGCCTTCTTCGCGATGAAGGCGGCTTTGTCGTAACCGATATGCGTGTTGAGCGCCGTCACCAGCATCAGTGACCGGTCTACCAGTTCGGTGATGCGTTCGCGATTCGGCTCTATGCCTACGGCGCAGTGGTCGTTAAAGCTGACCATGCCGTCGGCCAGCAGGCGCACGCTTTGCAAAAAGTTGTGTGCCACCATGGGCCTGAACACATTGAGCTCGAAGTTGCCCGATGCGCCGCCAAAGTTGATGGCCACGTCATTGCCGAACACCTGCGCCGCCAGCATGGTGACGGCTTCGCTCTGCGTCGGGTTGACCTTGCCCGGCATGATGGATGAGCCGGGCTCGTTCTCGGGAATGCTGAGCTCGCCAATGCCGCTGCGCGGTCCACTGGCCAGCCAACGCACGTCGTTGGCGATTTTCATCATGCTGGCGGCGAGTGTCTTGAGTGCGCCATGCGCGTGCACCAGGCCGTCCACCGAGGCCAGTGCTTCAAACTTGTTGGGCGCCGTGACAAAAGGCAAGCCAGTCAGCGCAGCCAGCTCGGCCGCCACCTGCTCCGCATAGCCCTTGGGTGCGTTCAAACCCGTGCCGACGGCAGTGCCGCCCAGCGCCAGTTCATACAGGTGCGGTAATGCGGCGCGCACATGCTTTTCGCCGTGGTTCAGCTGCGCCACGTAACCCGAAAACTCCTGACCCAGCGTGAGCGGCGTCGCATCTTGCAGGTGGGTGCGGCCGATCTTGACGATGCCGTCAAAATCTTTGGCTTTCTTCGCCAGCGTGCCGCGCAACTTTTCAATCGCCGGCAGCAGTTGGTGCGTCATGGCCTCGACTGCGGCCACATGCATGGCGGTCGGAAACACATCATTGGACGACTGGCTGCGGTTGACGTCGTCATTGGGGTGCACCAGCCGGCCTTCGCCGCGCTCGCCGCCCAGGATTTCACTGGCGCGATTGGCCAGCACTTCGTTGACGTTCATGTTGGTCTGCGTGCCGGAGCCGGTCTGCCAGACCACCAACGGAAATTCATCCGCATGCTTGCCCGCGATCACTTCGTCGGCCGCGGCCACGATGGCTTTTGTTTTCTTCTCGTCCTGCAAGCCCAGCGCGTGGTTGACTTTGGCCGACGAGCGTTTGACCTGCGCCAGCGCCTTGATGATTTCGCGCGGCTGCTGCTCGCCCGAGATATCGAAGTTCTGCAGGGAGCGCTGCGTCTGTGCGCCCCAGAGTTTGCCGGCCGGCACTTCAATCGGGCCGAAGGTGTCGCGCTCCGTGCGCGTGGTGCTGCTTGTCGTCATGGAGTGTCCTGCGCTGTCAAAAAATGGGTGAACGCCCAAGTATGACGGCAAACGAGAAGAATTCTCATCTGAAGGGTTTTGCTGAAAGCTGCCAGCCGGCCCGGGACGCCGGGGATAATTGCGGGGTTTGCCCTCAAATCCCCAAGACGCCCCTTAAAACGATCTCCACGACGACTCACCATGACCACGATCAAGCAAGCCGACCTCATCGAATCCGTAGCCGCAGCCCTGCAGTACATCAGCTACTACCACCCTGCCGACTACATCGCCCATCTGGCCCGCGCCTACGAGCGTGAGCAAAGCCCCGCAGCCAAGGATGCGATCGCGCAGATCCTCACCAACAGCAAGATGAGTGCGACCGGCCAGCGCCCGATCTGCCAGGACACCGGCATTGTCAACGTGTTCCTCAAGGTGGGCATGGACGTGCGCTGGGAAGGCTTTACCGGCAGCATTGACGACGCGATCAACGAAGGCGTGCGCCGCGGCTACAACCATCCTGACAACACCCTGCGCGCTTCGGTAGTGGCCGACCCGCAATTCGACCGCAAGAACACCAAAGACAACACACCCGCCGTGATCTTTACCGAGCTGGTGCCCGGCAACAC
>JAJKJM010000123.1 GCA_021153985.1 Polaromonas sp. | reverse complement strand
TTGGTTTGCGCCATGGCTTCGGTCAGGATGGTGAAGGCGTGGTAGATCGCGCCAGTGTAGAAGTCGTCATTGAACTTCTTCTTGTACTCGGCCTGGATCTGCTGGATATCGCCACCCATGTTGAGGTGGTTGTAAGACACCATGTAGACACGGCCTGCGGAGGCTGCGCCCAGCGCGGTCGGCGTGCCTGTCACGCCGGCATAGTAGGTGTAGAACTTGACGTTGTTCAGGCCCGCTTCGTTGGCGGCCTTGACCAGCAACGAAAGGTCGGAGCCCCAGTTGCCGGTGATCACGGTGTCGGCGCCCGACTGCTTGATCTTGGCGATGTAGGGTGCGAAGTCACGCACCTGCGCCAGCGGGTGCAGGTCTTCGCCGACGATCTGGATGTCGGGGCGCTTGGCTGAGAGATTGGCCTTGGCGAACTTGGCGACCTGCTGGCCGTGCGAGTAGTTCTGGTTGATCAGGTAGACCTTCTTGATGTCCGGCTGGTCCTTCATGAAAGCGGTCAGCGCTTCCATCTTCATGGACGTGTCGGCATCAAGCCGGAAGTGCCAGTAGTCGCACTTGCTGTTGGTCAGGTCCGGGTCGACCGCCGCGTAGTTGAGGTAGACGACTTCCTTGCCGGGATTGCGCTCGTTGTACTTGGACAGCGCGTCCATGATGGCCAGCGCCGGGCCGGAGCCGTTACCCTGCACGATGTAGCGCGCGCCCTGGTCGATGGCGGACTTCAGCGCGTTGGTGGTTTCTTGCGGGCTGAGCTTGTTGTCGATGCCGATGATCTCGAACTTCACGCCGGCCTTGTTCTTTTTGCTGAACTGCTCGGCCAGGAACTGGAAGCCCTTGAGCTGGTTGGTGCCGACGGCGGCCATCAGGCCCGACAGCGGATCGAGCCAGGCAATCTTGACGGTCTGGTTCAGGTTGACGGCGCCGGGCGCCGGCGCTGCCGTGGCGGCCTTTGCCGGTGCGGCGGCCTTGGCGGGCGCCTGGGCCAGCGTCATGCCGCTGTAGAGCATGGAAGACACCGCCAGGGCGATGCCTGCATGCTTTGCGAAAAATCGGGTCTGGGTTGTCATCCCTTGTCTCCTGAAAATTTATAAATTAGCGAACGAAATCTCACGGGGGAACCGGCAAAGGTTAGGTCAAAAAATGTTGCACTGCGTCAGGGAATGCCCTAGCGGTATGTCACGGATGTGACCAGAGATGGCGCCCCACGGTCGCTCACTGCGTGTAGCTCCCTGCCCCCGAGGGGCCGCTGCGCCTGCGGCCCGGCAAAGCCGGTTCCGCGGCCCCTGCTTGGTTAATACCGCCCCACCCTATGACCGTGCTCACGCTTGTGGCAATTTGTAATCTTTTAGTTGCTCGCGCAGCCTGGTCTTGAGCATCTTGCCGGTGGCGCCTAACGGGATGGCGTCGACAAAAACCACGTCGTCGGGAATCTGCCATTTGGCGGTTTTGCCGTCGTAGAAGCGGAGCAGTTCGTCGCGCGTGACGTCCATGCCGGGCTTCTTCACGACGGCGATGATGGGCCGCTCATCCCACTTGGGGTGCGCCACGCCGATGCACGCTGCCATGGCGACGGCCGGGTGTGCCACGGCGATGTTTTCGACGTCGATAGAGCTGATCCACTCGCCGCCGGACTTGATGACGTCCTTGCTGCGGTCGGTGATCTGCAGGTAGCCGTCGGGGTCTATGGTGCCGACGTCGCCTGTGGGAAACCAGCCGTCGACCAGGGGATCACCGCCCTCGCCTTTGAAGTACTCGCGCACGACCCACGGCCCTTTGACATAGAGGTCGCCGAAGACCTTGCCGTCCCAGGGCAGCTCCTTGCCGTCCGGACCTACGATCTTCATATCGACGCCGTAGAGGGCGCGCCCCTGTTTGAGGCGTATCTTCATTTTTTCCGTGTCGGGCAGCGCGTCGTGCTTGTTTTTGAGTGTGCAAAGCGTGCCCAGCGGGCTCATCTCGGTCATGCCCCAGGCGTGCAGCACTTCGACACCGTAGTCTTCGCGGAAGGCGTTGATCATGGCCGGCGGGCAGGCCGAGCCGCCAATGACGGTGCGGCGCAGGGTGGAGAACTTCAACCCGGCAGGCTTCATGTGCGTCAGCAGCATCTGCCACACCGTGGGCACGCCGGCGGCGTAGGTCACCTTCTCGGCCTCGATCAATTCATAGACCGATTTGCCGTCGAGCGCGGGGCCCGGAAACACCAGCTTGGCCCCGGTGAGCGCGGCCGAATACGGAATGCCCCAGGCGTTAACGTGGAACATCGGCACCACCGGCAGGATGGCGTCGCGCGCGGAGATGCACATCACATCGGGCAGCGCTGCCGCATAGGCATGCAGGGTACTGGAACGGTGGCTGTACAACGCGGCCTTGGGGTTGCCCGTGGTGCCGCTGGTGTAGCACATGCTGGAGGCGGTGTTCTCGTCAAAAACTGGCCAGGCATAGTCGGCGGCCTGTGCACCGACCCAGCTTTCATAGCTCTGCAGATTGGGAATGCCGGAATCAGCCGGAAGCTTGTCCGAATCGCACAGGGCGATGTAGTGCTTGATGGTGGGGCATCTGGCGTGCACGGCCTGCACCAGCGGCAGGAAGCTCAGGTCAAAGCACAGCACCTGGTCTTCCGCGTGGTTGGCGATCCAGGCGATCTGGTCGGGGTGCAGCCGCGGGTTGATGGTGTGCAGAACACGGCCGGAACCGCTCACGCCGTAATAAAGCTCCAGGTGGCGATAGCCGTTCCAGGCCAGCGTGGCCACGCGGTCGCTGAACGCGAGCTTCAGGCCGTCCAGCGCATTGGCCACACGCCGGGCGCGGTGGGCCACGTCTTTGTAGGTGTAGCGATGCAGGTCGCCCTCTACGCGGCGCGACACGATTTCCGCATCGCCATGGTGGCGCTCCGCGAATTCGATCAGTGATGAGATCAGCAGCGGCTGGCTTTGCATCAAACCTAACATCGTCAGAGTTCCTTTAACTTTTTATGGCCCGAGGGCTGGCTTTGAGTCGAGCGAACATGGTACCCCGCACGTTTGCGCGAAGCCCCCGGGAAAGTCCGCAGGGACGTTACCTCTGCGACACGCCGACGTATCCGGTCGCGGGCGGCCGCCGAGGCGCTTAACCCCGGCGGAGCAAGGCCGCCCTGGCAGCAGCACAATAGCGCCATGACCTCTGTGACAGACGCTTCCATCGCCGCCCTGGCCCCTGCCGGATCGACCAGACTGAGCTGGCTCAACAGCTTTGCCGGACTGGGCCCGGATTTCTACACCGAGCTCCAGCCCACCGCCTTGCCCTCTCCCTACTGGGTCGGAAAAAACCGGGGGCTGGCGCGCGAGCTGGGCCTTGAAGACACCTGGCTCGAATCAGCCGATACGCTGCAGGCCCTGACAGGCAACCGCGTGCTGCCGGGCTCCAGGCCGCTGGCCAGCGTCTACAGCGGCCACCAGTTTGGCGTGTGGGCCGGGCAACTGGGCGATGGCCGGGCCTTGTTGCTAGGCGAGATCGACACGCCGCGTGGGCCGCACGAAATCCAGCTCAAGGGCGCCGGCAAGACGCCCTATTCCCGCATGGGCGATGGCCGTGCGGTGCTGCGCAGCTCCATCCGCGAATTTTTGTGCTCGGAGGCCATGCACGGCCTGGGCATACCGACCACGCGCGCGCTCTGCGTCACCGGCTCCGACGCCGCCGTGCGGCGCGAGGAGATTGAAACCGCAGCGGTCGTGACCCGCACGGCTCCGAGTTTTATCCGCTTCGGCCACTTCGAGCATTTCAGTTACAACGACCAGCACGCGCAGCTCAAAACGCTGGCCGATTACGTGATTGACCGTTTTTATCCCGACTGCCGCGAAGCCTCGCAACCCTATGCAGCCCTGCTCGAAGCGGTGAGCGAACGCACCGCCCATCTGATGGCCGCCTGGCAGGCAGTGGGCTTTTGCCACGGCGTCATGAACACCGACAACATGAGCATCCTGGGCTTGACCATCGATTACGGCCCGTTCCAGTTCCTCGATGCATTCGACCCCGGCCATATCTGCAACCATTCGGACACCCAGGGCCGCTATGCCTACAACCGGCAGCCCAACATGGCCTACTGGAACCTCTTTTGCCTGGGGCAGGCGCTGTTGCCCCTGATTGGAAACCAGGAACAGGCGCTGGCGGCACTCGAGCCGTATAAAACCATCTTCCCGGACGCCCTGCAGGCGCGCATGCGTACAAAACTGGGCCTGGCCGATGAGCAGCCGGGTGACAAGGAACTGGTCGACGCCACCTTCAGGATGCTGGCGGCCAACAAGACGGACTACACCATTTTCTGGCGCCGCCTGAACGGCCTTACGCCCCAAAGCGGCCATGAGCCCGTGCGCGACCTGTTCTTTGACCGGGAATCCTTCAATGGCTGGGCGCTACAATATTCAGAGCGGATAAGCCATGTGGATATTGGGCTGCGGGCCGATTTGATGCTAAAAAACAATCCCAAATTCGTGCTGCGCAACCATTTGGGCGAGGAAGCCATACGGGCCGCGAAACTAAAAGACTTTTCCGGAGTCGATACCTTGCTTGCGCTGTTGCAGGCCCCATTTGATGAACATGCCGGCCACGACAGTTTTGCCGGCTTCCCGCCCGATTGGGCTTCGTCGATCGAAATCAGTTGCAGTTCGTAACATCAAAGTCAGATACCAAACATCCACTTACGCCAGGACCCGACATGAGCGCCAAGATCCAGAAAACCGATGCCGAATGGAAAGCCTTGCTGGCTGAAAAAGGGGCCGAACCGGCTGCCTTTGAAGTCACGCGGCACGCCGCCACGGAGCGGCCCTACACCGGCAAGTACGAGGCCGTGTGGGCCGATGGCAGCTACCACTGCATCTGCTGCGGGGCCAAACTGTTCGAGTCTGAAACCAAATTCGACGCGGGCTGCGGCTGGCCGAGCTTTTCCGAAGAGGCCGTGCCTGGCGCGATTGAGGAGATCGTGGACCGCAAGCACGGCATGGTGCGCACCGAAACCGTGTGCGCCAGCTGCGGCGCGCATCTGGGCCATGTGTTTCCGGATGGCCCGTCGCCGACGGGTTTGCGCTACTGCATGAATTCGGCGGCGCTTGATTTCAAAAAAGCCTGAGCCTTTACATTCACCTACTTTCTCCCATGTCTTACCCAGCCGGGGGCCGCGGAACCGGCTTTGCCGGGCCGCAGGCGCAGCGGCGGAGCGTGGGGGCTGATAATCAACAGATGAAAATTCTTTTCGACTTTTTGCCGATCGCCCTCTTCTTCGGCATGTTCAAGTACGCCGAAGGCAACAAGGACTGGGCGGCCAGCACGGCCACTGAATGGCTGGGGTTTATGGTTTCTGGCGGTGTGGTGGGGCCTTCTGAGGCGCCGGTGCTGTTGGCCACGGTGGTGGTGATCATTGCCACGGTGGCCCAAATTCTCTGGCTCAAGGTGCGCGGTAAAAAAGTCGACACCATGCTGTGGGTGAGCCTGGGGCTAGTCACGGTGCTGGGCGGCGCCACGATTTACTTCCACAGCGAAAACTTCATCAAATGGAAGCCCACCGTGCTGTATTGGGTCATGGGCGGCGCCCTGTTGTTTGGCCAATTGGTGCTCAAGAAGAACGGCATCAAGTCGCTGATGGGCTCGCAAATGACACTGCCTGACGCCATCTGGCGCGTGGTCAACCTCAGCTGGGTGGTGTTTTTCGCCGTGATGGGCCTTCTCAACCTGTGGGTGGCTTTCAATTTTTCCACCGGCACCTGGGTCAATTTCAAGTTGTTTGGCGGCTTGGGGCTGATGCTGCTATTTGTGCTGGTGCAGGCGGTATATCTCAACAAGCACATCAAGCAACCGGACACTGCGCCATGAGCGAAGGTCCTCCCAGCCTGGCATTGCCCGTTCGCGCCGATGCCATTGAGCAGCAGCTCAGGGCAAAGCTGCAGCCCACGCATCTGGAAGTGCTCGACGAAAGTGCCGCCCATGCGGGTCATTCAGGCGCCAACGCAGAGGGCTACGGCAGCCACTTTCGCGTGCGGATTGCCAGCCCCCTGTTTGCAGGCAAGAACCGCGTGATGCGCCATCGGCTTGTGTATGATGCACTGCAAAATTTCATTGACCAGGGCTTGCATGCGCTGGCGATCGAGATCATCGAATCACCTTTCAAATAGCCCTCAACCGCTGACTTTCCCGAGCTTCGGTCATGGACTTAAAGAAGCAATCGAGCAAGCACAAATTACCAAATCATTACCAATAGCTAATTATTAAAAGGACTCACAACATCATGAAAAAACAACTTTTACTGGCTACCGCTGCGGCGGTCCTGCTGGCCTTCGGTGCGCAAGGCGCCCTCGCCCAAAACGTCGCCATCGTCAACGGCAAGGCCGTACCCAAGGCACGCATGGATTCGCTGGCGCAGCAGGTCGCCAAATCCGGCCGCGCCGTCACGCCGGAGATGGAAGGCCAGTTGCGCGAAGAAGTGATCGCGCGTGAAGTGTTCATGCAGGAAGCCGACAAGCTGGGACTGGCTGCCAGCGACGACGTGAAGGTGCAAATGGAACTGGCGCGCCAGACCATCCTGATCCGTGAGCTGTTTTCCGACTTCCAGAAGAAAAACCCGGTGACGGAAGCCGAGATGAAAGCGGAGTACGACAAATTTGCCGCAGCCAACGGTGGCAAGGAATACAAGGCCCGCCACATCCTGGTCGAAAAAGAATCCGAAGCCAAAGAGATCATTGCCAGCCTGAAAAAAGGCGGCAAGTTTGACGACATCGCCAAGAAGAAGTCCAAAGACCCCGGATCCGGCGCCAAGGGCGGCGACCTCGACTGGGCCAACCCGTCGAGCTATGTGCCTGACTTCACTGCGGCCCTGATCAAGCTGGACAAGGGCCAGACCACCGACACGCCCGTGAAGACCGAGTTCGGCTATCACGTGATCCGCGTGGACGACATCCGCACGGCGCAACTGCCGTCGTATGAAGAAGTCAAACCCCAGATCGCCCAGCAAATGCAACAGCAAAAGCTGGCCGCCTTCCAGAACGACCTGCGCAAAAAAGCCAAGGTGGAATAAGCCGGGCTTTAGCTTCAGCGTGGCGGCTTGTTCCGCCATGCCGGCTCAAAAAAGCAGCCTTTTGGCTGCTTTTTTTATGGGCGAAGCGAGCGACCAAGAGGAATTTGCGCAAATTGCTGATTGACGAAGGTGTTTGGGGCCGTTCCAATGGCTCACATCTTTCAGGAGGCCCCCATGTCCGTCCACCCTGCTTCCCCGGCTTTTTCCGCCCTGCCCAAAGCGTTCTTGCGGGGCCTGCTTCTTGGCGCCGCCCTGATCACCGCCACCCTTGCATCAGCGCAAAACGGCAAGACTGAAGTGCTGTGGCTCGGGCAAGCCGCCACGCGCATCACGACGCCGACAGGCAAGGTCATCATGATTGACCCGTGGCTGACCACCAACCCCAAGACGCCTGCCAACTTCCGTGCGCTGGAGGCACTGGGCAAGGTGGACCTGATCCTGGTGACGCATGCGCACTTCGACCATTTCGCCGACGCTCCGGCGCTGGCCAAAATGCACAATGCCCCGATGTACGGCCCTGCGGGCCTGAACCAGACCGTGGCCACGCTGGGCATCCTGCCGGCCGAACTCGCACCGCGTTTCGGCAAGGGCGGCACCATCATGCCCTTCGGCCCCAATGGGGTGAAGATCACGGCGGTGCATGCCGAGCACTCTTCAGAGCTGGCGTACAAGAACCCGGCCACGGGCAAAGATGAAGTGCAACCCGGTGGCGAGCCGGTGGGCTTCATCGTTGAAATGGAAAACGGCTTCAAGCTCTGGCATATGGGTGACACCGCCGTGTTTGGCGACATGCGGCTTATCGGCGACATGTACCGGCCCGACCTGGTGATCATTCCCATAGGCGGGCATTTCGTGATGAACCCGGTGGACGCCGCCATGGCGGTTCGCGAGATGATCCGGCCCCGCTTCGCACTGCCCGTCCACTACGGCACCACGCCTGTGCTTCGCGGCACGCCGGCTGAGTTCAATGCAGCGCTCGGAACAGCACCCGGCACGGCGCGCATGCTGGCCCTTGATCCCGGCCAGAAGGTCGACTTCTAGGCCGCGATGGCAAATCCCACCCCGCTCCCTCCGGCCTTGCCACAGCCGGTGCAGGACGCCCTGCAGCGCGGCAATCTGGTCGAAGCCATCACGCTGATGCGCGCCGGCACAGGCCTGGGCCTGAAGGAAACCAAGGACGCGCTGGAGGCCTATATGCGCGGCGAAGCACCGGCGGGCGGCTTCACGCCCAAGGCCTTGCCCGCCGGCGCACCGCTGCCCGCGCAGGTGCAAGCGGCCCTGGACCAGGGCAACAAGATAGAGGCGGTACGGCGCTTGCGGGGCCTGACGGGCATGGGGCTCAAGGAAGCCAAGGATGCGGTGGAGGCCGGACGCATCGGACCGGACGCAAGCGCGGGACCGGGCGCGAGCGAGGAACTGTCCCCCGGGCAGGTACACAGCTCAAACGGTATCTGGTGGTGGCTTGTCGCACTGGCCGTGCTGGCGCTGGGTGCTTTTGCGCTGCTGGGCTGCGCCTCCGCGCCCGTGGCGCCCGTCGCCGAACTGGCGCCTTCCGGCAAGCTCAAGGCCGCTATCAATTTCGGCAATCCCATCCTGGCGCTGAAAGACCATGTTCTGCGCGACCATCACATCGGTCACCGCGGGTGAGGTGGGCGCTTTGACCAGTTTGGCCGCTTTCAGCTCACGTGTCAGGTTGATCAACCAGGCCATGGGTTTGCCCAAGGGGCGCGAGGCCGGTGCGCGCTACCTGACGGCTTTCATCGAGGAGATGAAGGCCTCGGGTTTTGTGGCGCAGGCCTTGGCGCGGCACGGAATCGAAGGGGCGGCTGTCGCGCCGCCCGGCCCCTAACGCCCGAAAATCAATCCCGCCGCAAGGATTGCAGCATCTGGATCGCGGGTCCGTTGACCGCCGCCGCGTCGCCGTTGCTCAAGACCGTGAAGCCCACGTGCAATTCACCGACCGCGACCATGCCCTGCGCCATGTTGCGGTATTCGCCGGGTTTGGGCGCTTTGTCGGTGGCCGAATAGTAGGCGCCGAACAGGCCCTGACCGGACAGGTCACGCACTGGAAGCTCCGCCTCGACGGCCTGGGCCTTGGCCTTCTGCGCCGCCGCAGCCACCATCGCCCGCAAGAATTCCGGCGTCATCGGCTTGGCATCCGGGCTGGTCGACCAGATAGGCGTGATCATGACTTCGAAGTTTTTTTCGGTGATGGACGAAAGGATCACGGTGGGCGGCAGATTCGGCGCGGCGCGCCGCACCTGGCCACGCCAGCCCACGGGAAGCGGAATGATCAGGGCCGGCCGCTCGGGCAGTGATACGCGCATGTCGGCGGCGATGGCGCCGCATGCCAGCAATACCGACAAAGCCGCGACGGCGGCACGCATGAGCAATCGATTCATGAGAATCCCCCCGGTTTATGACGTGATCAACCCACCCATTTGCGCGCGTTGTGCCAGAGGCTCATCCACGGGCTATGTTCGCTGCTGTTGCCTGAAGTCCAGCTCTTCTGGATGTTGCGGAACACGCGCTCAGGGTGCGGCATCATCGCGGTGAAGCGGCCGTCGGCGGAGGTCACGGCCGTCAACCCGCCGGCACTGCCGTTCGGGTTGGCCGGATAGGCTTCTGTCGGTTTGCCGTCGTTGCCGGTGAAACGCATCGCGGCAATCGCTTTGGAGGCGTCGCCCCGGAAGGCGAAGTTGGCGTAACCCTCGCCATGCGCGACGGCGATCGGCATGCGGCTGCCGGCCATGCCCTGCAGGAAGATACTGGGTGACTCCAGCACTTCGACCATGCTCAGGCGTGCTTCAAAGCGTTCGCTGCGGTTGGTGGTGAAGCGCGGCCAGGCTTCGGCGCCGGGAATGATGTCGGCCAGCTCGGCAAACATCTGGCAGCCATTGCACACGCCCAGGCCAAAAGTGTCTTGCCGCGCAAAGAAGGTTTTGAACTCTTCGGACAACACGGGGTTGAAGGTGACGGAGCGCGCCCAGCCTATGCCTGCGCCCAGGGTGTCGCCGTAGCTGAAGCCGCCGCAGGCCACGATGCCTTTGAAGTCGGCCAGTTTGGCGCGGCCGGTTTGCAGGTCGGTCATGTGCACGTCGCAAGCTTCAAAGCCGGCTTCAGTGAACACATAAGCCATTTCCACGTGCGAGTTGACACCCTGCTCGCGCAGCACCGCAACGCGTGGCCGTGCAGAGAGGTTCAGCGCGGGCGCCGTTGGCACCTTTGCTGGATCAAAAGTCAGTTGCACATGCAGGCCCGGATCGGCCGGATTGCCGGCGGCTGCGTGTTCGGCGTTCGCGCAATCGGGGTTGTCGCGCTGCTGGCAGATCTTCCAGCTGACCGAATCCCAGACCTGGTGCAGGTCTTGCACCTTGGCCGAGAACACTGCCTTGGTGTCGCGCCAGACCTGGATTTCGCCTTTGCCCACTTCGAGCGACGCATGCTTCGGGCGAGTTTTGCCGATGAAATGGCTGAATCTGGAGAGCCCGTGCTCGCGCAGGGTCTGCATCACCTCGTTGCGAGCCGACGTGGCCACCTGGATGACGGCGCCCAGCTCTTCGTTGAACAGTGCCTTGAGCGTGAGCTCTTCGCGGCGCGCGCCGACCTGGCTTGCCCAGTTCTTGCTGTCACCGGTGTCCATGCGGCTGTCGGAAATGCCGTCGCCCTCGACCAGCAGCATGTCGATGTTGAGCGACACGCCGACGTTGCCGGCAAAGCCCATCTCGCAGACCGCGGCAAACAGGCCGCCATCACTGCGGTCGTGGTAGGCCATGAGCTTGCCTTCTTTGCGCAGCGCATTGATGGCATTGACGAGGTTGACCAGGTCTTTCGGGTCGTCCAGGTCGGGCACATCGCCCTCTTCCTTGTCCAGCGTCTGCGCGAGGATGGAGCCGCCCATGCGGTTCTGGCCTTTGCCCAGGTCGATCAGAATCAGCGTGCTGTCCGCCTCATCGCGGTTCAGCTGCGGGGTAAGCGTGCCGCGCACATCGGGCAGCGTGGCGAAAGCGCTGACGATTAGCGACACGGGTGAGGTCACCTTTTTGCTGTCAGCGCCATCGGTCCACACGGTGCGCATCGACAACGAATCCTTGCCGACGGGAATTGACACGCCCAAGGCCGGGCACAGCTCCATGCCCACGGCCTTGACGGTTTCGTACAGCGCGGCGTCCTGGCCGGGCTCGCCGCAGGCGGCCATCCAGTTGGCCGACAGTTTGACGCGCGGCAGGTCAATCGGCGCGGCCAGCAGGTTGGTGATGGCCTCCGCCACGGCCATGCGGCCGGAGGCGGCCGCGTTGACGGTGGCCAGCGGCGTGCGCTCGCCCATGCTCATAGCCTCGCCGGCAAAGCCGCTGTAGTCGGCCAGCGTGACGGCGCAATCGGCCACCGGCACCTGCCATGGGCCGACCATCTGGTCGCGATGCGTAAGGCCGCTCACGGTTCGGTCGCCGATGGTGATCAGGAAGCGCTTGGAGGCGACGGTCGGGTGGCTGAGCACCGCAATCGCGCTCTTTTGCAGATCGACGCCTGTCAGATCAATGGGCTTGATCGTGTGTTTGGCGGATTTCACGTCGCGGTGCATTTTGGGCGGCTTGCCCAGCAGCACATTCATCGGCATATCCACTGGTGGGGCCGCGTCCTTGTCGGACAGCACCAGTTGCTTTTCTTCCGTCGCCACGCCAATCACGGCAAAGGGGCAACGCTCGCGCTCGCAGAAGGCCTGGAACTGCGGCAGTGACTCAGGCGCAATCGCCATCACATAACGCTCCTGGCTCTCGTTGCTCCAGATTTCCTTGGGCGAGAGGCCGCTTTCTTCCAGCGGGACGGCCCGCAGGTCAAACCTGGCGCCCCGTCCGGCATCGTTCACCAGCTCAGGGAAGGCGTTAGACAAGCCGCCAGCGCCCACGTCGTGGATAGCCAGAATCGGATTGGCCGCACCCAGCTGTGCGCACTGGTTGATGACTTCCTGGGCACGGCGTTCGATTTCGGGGTTGCCGCGCTGCACCGA
>JAJKJM010000122.1 GCA_021153985.1 Polaromonas sp. | reverse complement strand
CTTCGACTTCAGGGTTGAGCGACAGCACGTGAATCACGACCTGCACTTCATTGAAGAAGCCTTCCGGGAACAGCGGACGGATCGGGCGGTCAATCAGGCGGGACGTCAGCGTTTCGAATTCGCTGGGGCGGCCTTCGCGCTTGAAGAAGCTGCCGGGGATGCGGCCGGCGGCGTAGGTTTTTTCGAGGTAATCAACGGTCAGGGGGAAGAAGTCCTGGCCGGGCTTGGCTTCGGTCTTGGCGACTACGGTGGCCAGCACGACAGTGCCGTCCATGTCCAGCAGCACGGCGCCGCCGGACTGGCGCGCAACTTCGCCGGTTTCCATCGTGACCTTGTGCTGGCCCCATTGGAAGGATTTGGTGACTTTGTTGAAAATGCTCATGTTCTTATCTCCACTAAATTCACGCACTTGAGGCAGTGCGGGAGGCCCGGAGCGGCGGCTGGCTGAACACGATGCCATTCCACAAAATGCCTGGAATCAGTGGCCTGACCAGGGCTTTTTTTGTGGAATGACACAGCGCGTGCTCGTTTTGCCTTGCTCCGAAGTAAAAAGCGCCTGAGCTAGTGAACTAACTCAGGCGCTTTCAAATCGTTTTTACCGATTACTTGCGCAGGCCAAGCTTGGCGATCAGCGCGGTGTAACGTTCGGCATCCTTGGACTTCAGGTAGTCCAGCAGCTTGCGGCGGCGGCTCACCATGCGCAGCAGACCGCGGCGGCCGTGGTGATCCTTGGCGTTGGCCTTGAAATGGGGGGTCAGTTCGTTGATGCGGCCGGTCAGCAGCGCCACTTGAACTTCAGGGCTGCCGGTGTCGCCGGCGGCGCGTGCGTTGGCCTGAACGATTTCAGCCTTGACGGATTTTGCAATCATGTTTTCTCTTTCTTGCACCGAAGTGCGCTTGCGAGCGAAGCAGCGTTCCCGACATGGGAGTGAATAAACCGCTTTCGTCGTGTTCCGGCAGGCAAAAGGCCCAAAACCTGGGTTTAAGGCTTCAAACTGCGCAGAGCCTTGGATTATAGCCCAAGCCAATGTTTCAGGCGCTCTACCCCCTGTCCCAGCCTGGCAACGTCCTGGCTGGCAAAACACCAGCGTAGCCAGCCCTGGGCCTCGGGCCCCGGATTAACCATAAAGGCATTGCCGGGCGCCAGGCCCAGCCCGGCCTCCACAACCAGACGTTTGGCCGTTTCGAGAGAATCCCCAAACCGCGCCTGATCCTCCAGCCGGAAAAAAGCGTACATACCCCCTTTGGCCGGCGCCAATTGCACGCCCGGCACGGCCTGAAGCAGCGGCACCAGAGTGTCCCGGCATGTTTTGAGATGGGCGACCACCCGGGGCGTGATGTCGGCCGTGCGCTCGATGGCGACCTGCCCAGCCCGCTGCACGAACACCGGCGCGCAGGAGGTGTTGAACTCCACCAGTTTCCCCATGTGCGGCGTCATGCTGGCCGGCATCACCAGCCAGCCCAGGCGCCAGCCGGTCATCAAAAAGCTCTTGGAGAAGCTGTGAACCACCACCAGACGGTCCTCCGGCGCCGCGATGTCCAGGAAGCTGGGCGCGCAGCCGTTGGGCGTCGGCTCGTAATAGAGCCGTTCATACACCTCGTCCGCCAGGATCCAGGTGCCGGTTGTGCGGCAATGCGCCAGGATGGCCCCCTGCTCGGCGCGTGACAGCGTCCAGCCGGTCGGGTTGTTGGGCGCGTTCACGATGAGAAGCCTGGTCTTCGTCGTGATGGCCGCCAGCAACTCGGCCACATCCAGCCGCCACTCGCCCGCCACCGGCTTGAGGCTGACACATTTCACTTGCGCGCCCATGATGGCCGGTTGAGCCGTCAGGTTGGGCCAAACCGGCGTCACGGCTACCACCTCGTCGCCCGCATCTACCAGTGCCTGCACCGCCAGCATCAACGCATTGACGCCGCCCGAGGTCACCGCGATCCGCTCGGCCGTAATGGGCTTGGCGCCCGCGCAGCGCAAGCCCGTGGCGTAGCCGGCAATCGCTTCCCGCAGCTCAGGCAAGCCCAGGTTGTGGGCGTAAAAAGTCTCGCCCTGCTGCAACGAAGCGGCCGCCGCATCGCGGATGAACGCGGGCGTGACCTCGTCGCTCTCGCCAAACCAGAACTTGAGCACGTCGCTTCGCCCCATGCCGGCATTGGCCACCTGGCGGATCATGGATTCTTCAAGGTTTAAAACGGCCTGTCTCATGGGTATGTTTCGATCTGCCTGCCGGCTCAGTCAATAAAAAACGGTAGCCCGGATCTCAGGGCCGCACCATTTTGCAAGTGCTTGGCTGCTCGGCCCGTTCCGGCGAAATCGTCTTGATGACGCGAAAACCGTAGCCGGACCCTTCCACGTCAAATTTCACACCGGGCGAGCCCTGCTTGCCCATCAGCGCCACCAGCAGCGGCTGCTGGAACTGATGGTCCGCCGCGCGCATCGCGCCCTTGTGGCCCGCAAAGGTGACCGTGCTGCGCTCCAGCTGCGCCGCCACCGCACCAGCGTCGGCGCTGCCCGCCTTGTCGATGCTTTGCGCAAGAGACTCCATCATCAGTTGCATGCGCATGTGCACATAGTCGTCCTGAGGCTTGGGAAAACGCTGGCGGAAGGACTGGTAGAAGGCCTCCGACTGCGCGCCGGCTTCGTTGGGGAACCAGTCGGCCACCGCCACGACCTTGCCCACACCCGCATCGCCCAGCGCGCCCGGCACACCCAATGCGTTGCCGTAAAAGGTATAAAACTTGCCTTCGTAACCAACCTCTTTGGCCGCCTTGATCAGCAAGGTCAGGTCATTGCCCCAGTTGCCGGTCAGCACCGCCTGCGCGCCGCTGGCCTTGATCTTCACGGCATACGGAATGAAGTCCTTGACCCGGCCCAGCGCGTGCAGTTCGTCACCCACGATCTGTACGTCGGGACGCTGCACACCGAGCTGCTTGCGCGCTTCACGCAGCACCGCCTGGCCGAAGCTGTAATCCTGACCGATCAGGTAGATGCTTTTGAGCGCCGAGTCGTCCTTGAGCACATCCATGAGCGCAGCCATGCGCATGTCGGCATGGGCGTCGAAGCGGAAATGCCAGTAGCTGCATTTCTCATTGGTCAGGACAGGGTCGACGGCGGAGTAGTTGAGAAACAGCACGCGCTTGTTCGGCTCGCGCTCGTTGTGCTTGTTGATGGCGTCAATCAGCACCGCCGCGATCGCCGATGAATTACCCTGCGCAATGATGGTCACACCGTCGTCAATCGCAGAACGCAAGGCGGCCAGCGCCTCTTCGTTCTGGCCCTTGTTGTCGTAACGCTCAATGACCAGGTTGCGTGGCCCGCCCGCCAGCTTCACGCCGCCCCGCGCATTGACGCGCTCGGTGGCCCAAACGAGATTTCGGAACACCGCTTCGCCGGTGTTGGCGAAGGCGCCCGACAGGCTTTCGATGAGCGCAATGCGTACCGGAGGCTGGCTGGCGGTCTGCGCGGACGCGGCCAACGAGGCGCCGAGACATAGGGCCACGAAGAGACGTTTCAAGTGTTGACGCATAAAAAAATAGACCCTTGCCCTTTGCTTGTTTTAGCTTGAATAAATCGGCAGCACACCTAACTGGTGAGCATGCGGCAATCACAGTGAACGCCGCGCAGTGTAAGGGGAAACGCCCCTTGTTAACCCATCAAGGAACAACCATGTTTTACTCTCTCGCCCATCGCCCTGCCCGCGCCTTTCATCGCCACTACGCACCCGTCGTGAGCAACGGCGCCCTCGAAAAATTCCTCAACGACACCTTCTCCTCGCTATCCGACACAGGCGCCGCCAAGGCAGCCAGCGTGGAAGATCAGGAAAAAGCCTATACCCTGCAACTCGACGTCCCCGGCCTGGCCCGCGAACAACTGGACATCGGCATTGAGGGCGACGTGGTTCGTGTTTCCAGCAAAGAAGATGCGCCCCGCCAGGTCAAGGCCGCATGGCGTTTTCCGCTTGAGATTGACACCGCCAACAGCACGGCCAAACTTGAGAACGGCGTGCTGACCTTGACGCTAGGCAAAAAAGTCCCCGTCAGCAACGTGACGCATCTCGACATCCAGTGAACATGGCCCCCACGGTCGCTCACTGCGTGTAGCTCCCTGTCCCCCGAGGGGGCCGCTGCGCCTGCGGCCCGGCAAAGCCGGTTCCGCGGCCCCTCCTGGCGGGGAGAGCATTCAGGGCGTTTTCCGACTTCCGGGTTTACGCAGTTGTCAGTTCGGCCAGACCCCAGCGCGGCTTCACATCAAAGGTGTAGCCGCGCTGCAGTGTTTCCAGCCCCGCTTGCAGCCGCATACCCGCCGCCAGGGCAATCATGGCGCCGTTGTCGGTGCACAAATGCAATTCAGGGTAATGCACGCGAATACCGCGCTGCTTGCACACGGCATTGAGCTGGCTGCGCAGCAGCGCATTGGCGCCCACGCCACCGGCCACTACGAGGCGCTTCAGTCCGGTTTGCGTCATCGCGGCCAGCGATTTCTTTACCAGCACTTCCACAATCGCCGCCTGGGTAGAAGCCGCCAGGTCGGCCTTACGGCTTTCCAGCTCAGGCCCCAGTCTTTTAGCCTGCGTCAGCACGGCTGTCTTGAGCCCGGCAAACGAAAAATCCAGATCGCCGCTGTGCAGCAAGGGCCGCGGCAACTTGAAGGCCGTGCCATCACCCCCCTCAGCCAGTCTCGAAAGATGCGGCCCTCCGGGATACGGCAGGCCCATCAGCTTGGCCGACTTGTCAAAAGCCTCGCCCGCCGCATCGTCAATCGTTTCACCCAGCAATTCGTAACTGCCCACGCGGTCCACCCGCATCAGTTGGGTGTGCCCGCCAGACACCAGCAGCGCCACAAAAGGAAACTCCGGCGGGTCGGCGCTCAGGAAGGGCGACAGCAAATGCCCTTCGAGGTGATGAACACCCATGGCCGGTTTGCCTAACGCGGCAGCCAGCGAGCAAGCCACACCGGCTCCCACCAGCAACGCGCCCGCCAGGCCGGGGCCGCGCGTGTACGCCACAACATCCACCTCAGCCAGGCTGCTGCCCGCCTCCGCCATCACCTGGTGCGTCAGGGGCAAGACGCGCCGGATATGGTCCCGGCTCGCCAGCTCAGGCACCACGCCGCCATAAGCCTGGTGCATGTCGATCTGGCTAAACAATGCGTGCGACAGCAGACGCGGCACCCCGCTGCCACTGGCATCCACCAGCGCCACACCGGTTTCATCGCAACTTGATTCGATTCCTAGAACTACCATTGTTCGAGTGTAAGGTTTAGAAGAATCACCCTCCCCCGTCCAGGCTCACTGCGTGTAGCCCGTTCCCCCACAAGGGGCGGCGCCTGCGGTCTGGCAAAGCCAGTCCCGCGGCCCCCACTGGTAGCACCCAAAGAATTCTTTACCCAGCATGAGCCCCGGAACCGGCTTTGCCGGGCCGAAGGGCGGGCGGCCCCCTCGGGGGGCAGGGAGTTACACGAAGTGAACGACCGTGGGGGCACGGAAATTGCACTTACGCCTCCATGACACCGTCCCAATCCCTGCGCCTTGTCATCATCGCCCCGGACCTGCTGGAGTCCGTGTCCGATGACGACCATGCGCGGGAGCTGGCAGAGCGCTCGCGCCAGCTGCGCATTGGCTTGCTGGAGAATGGTTACAACATCGTCGCGGTGCTGCCGGCAGACACCTTTCTTGACGAACGCCTGGCGCAGTTGCAGCCCGACATGATCATCGTGGACGCCGAAAGCGAAGCTCGCGACTCCCTGGAGCATGTGGTGATGGCCACGCGCGACGCCCGCCGCCCCATCGTGCTGTTCACCAACGACAACGACACCAGCCATGTCAAAGACGCCGTCGCCGCCGGCGTGTCGGCCTATGTGGTGGCGGGCCTCTCCCCCGACCGCATTCGCCCGATCCTTGACGTGGCCATGGCGCGCTTTGAGCATGAACAAGGCCTGCGGCAGGAACTGGCCCATGCCAAAACCGAGCTGCACGACCGCAAAGTCATTGACAGGGCCAAAGGCATGCTGATGCAGCGCCAGGGCCTGACTGAGCAGGCTGCATTCGAAAAGCTGCGCAAGGCGGCCATGGACAAAGGCCTGCGGCTGGGTGAAGTCGCCCAGCGCATGCTGGACGCCCTGGACTTGCTGGGCTAAACCCTCAATTGGTGCGGCGCACAAATACGGTGCAGCCCCGCACCCGCAGCTTCGCGCCACCCTGCCCCGCATCGCGCTTCACGCAGGCCGCGCAATAAAGCGCACCCACTCCCAAAGCCCCCTCGTTTCAACAACATCCGCAAGCCCTGGCACAGCTTTTGCAATGCACCAAGCACTGGTCAAAGATGGCCACCCGGCACAGCACTTCAACGGCGAAGTGTGTGGTGCCTCTAAGGAACAAAGGCGTTCGCACCCTGCATCACGTTCAACGTGGCTGCCCGGGTCGAGCGCCTTTTTGTTTTTGTTTTTGTCTTTTGTTTTGTTTGTTGTTTTGTTTTAACCCTCAGGAGCCGCCCAAATGACTGAACTGCTGAAATCCTCTCTGACACGCCGCACCGTGCTGCAGGCCGCGGCCGTGGGCGCCGTGGGCATCAACCCTGCCCTGCGCGCCGCCGTGTATGCCCAGGGCTCCGACGCGCCAGAGAAGAAGGAGGTCAAGATCGGCTTCATTCCCCTGACCGACTGCGCCTCGGTGGTGATGGCCTCTGTACTGGGGTTCGATAAAAAGTACGGTGTGAAAATCATCCCCACCAAGGAGGCCAGTTGGGCCGGCGTGCGCGACAAGCTCGTCAACGGTGAGCTGGACATGTCGCATGTGCTCTATGGCCTCATCTACGGCGTGCACCTCGGTGTCGGTGGACCCAAAAAAGACATGGCAGCCCTAATGGGACTGAACCGAAACGGCCAGGCCATCACGCTGTCGAAGGCACTTGCCGACAAGGGAGCCGTCGATGGCCCATCGCTGGCCAAAGTGATGGCCAAGGAAAAGCGCGAATACACTTTCGCCGGCACTTTCCCGACCAGTACCCACACGATGTGGCTCAACTACTGGCTGGCAGCTTCTGGCATCAGCCCTGTAAGCGACGCCAAGGTTATCGTCGTGCCGCCGCCGCAGATGGTCGCCAATATGCGCGTCGGCAACATGGACGGATTCTGCGTCGGCGAGCCATGGGGCCATCGCGCCATCATGGACAAGATAGGCGTCACGGCGATTACCACCCAGGACATCTGGAAGGACCACCCGGAAAAAGTACTGGGTACCCGCGCAGAGTTCGTCAAGGCGAACCCTAACACCTGCCGCGCCGTGATGATGGCGATCCT
>JAJKJM010000121.1 GCA_021153985.1 Polaromonas sp. | reverse complement strand
TGGCCCAGCTCAAGGACATCAACAAGCGCATGAACGAAGGCGAGTCCAACTCGCGCGACGCCAAGAAAGAGATGATCGAGGCCAACCTGCGCCTGGTGATTTCGATTGCGAAGAAGTACACCAACCGCGGCCTGCAGTTCCTGGATTTGATCCAGGAAGGCAACATCGGCCTGATGAAGGCCGTCGACAAGTTCGAATACCGCCGCGGCTACAAGTTCTCGACCTACGCCACCTGGTGGATTCGCCAGGCAATCACGCGCTCCATCGCCGACCAGGCACGCACCATCCGTATCCCGGTGCACATGATCGAGACCATCAACAAGATGAACCGCCTGTCGCGCCAGCACTTGCAGGAATTCGGCTTTGAGCCGGACGCCAGCATCCTGGCCGCCAAGATGGAGATTCCTGAAGACAAGATCCGCAAGATCATGAAGATCGCCAAAGAGCCGATCTCGATGGAAACGCCGATCGGCGACGATGACGATTCGCACCTCGGCGACTTCATCGAAGACAGCGCCAACACCGCACCGCTGGAAGCCGCGATGCAAGCCGGCCTGCGCGATGTGGTCAAAGACATCCTCGACAGCCTGACGCCGCGCGAAGCCAAGGTGCTGCGCATGCGCTTCGGTATCGAAATGTCCACCGACCACACGCTGGAAGAAGTCGGCAAGCAATTCGACGTGACACGCGAGCGTATCCGCCAGATCGAAGCCAAGGCGCTGCGCAAGCTCAAGCACCCTTCGCGTTCGGACAAGCTGCGCAGCTTTATCGATACGCTGTAAACAACTTTCTCAACGCTTCATAAAAGCCCGGCCCGCAAAGGTGCCGGGCTTTTTTATGTCTGGCTACGACACGTTTCTTGGGCTGAAGGTTCTCGGAAAATACATCACCGCGTCCCGGTCCCTCAGGCGGTAACCCATCGCGGGCCTTGGAGCTCCTACGTCCAGCAAACCGTCCTCAACCAAGAAATCCGCGGCCAAGGCGCGGGTCCGGAACCCACTTTTGTCAATGGCTCGCCCCAACACCACCTCATAAACCGACTGCAATTGCGGCAGCGTAAAGGGTTCGGGCAGAAGGAACGCCGGCAACGAGGTGTACTCCACTTTGCTCCGCAGTCTCTCCAACGCAGTCTGAAAGATTTCGCCGTGATCAAACGCCAGTCGCTTGCGAGGCGATAACTCATCTACCGGATGCCATTTGGCCGACCTGGCTTCATCTTGAACCAGTTGCACAGACTCGGCGGGCAATAGTGCAAAGTAAGCATGCGTTGCCGACCAGCCGCGTGGGTCACGCGTTTTGCCACCCCAGCTGCCCAGTTGTTCCAGATAAGGACTCTTGACGCCCGTCTTGTCGAGCAGCTTGCGCCTAGCACAAGCCTCCAGCGAGTCGTCCTTATTTACATCCACGAATCCGCCGGGCAATGCCCAGGCGTTCGGGTAGGGCTCTTCCGGTCCTTCGGGCCTTCTTACCAGCAACACCTGCAACTGTTCATCCAGCACGGTGAAGATCACCACATCGACTGTCGTGAGGGGTTTTTCAAAATGCAGGTTTTGGGGTTTGGTCGCCATGGTTTTGCGGCTCCTGTTTGACAAACTCGAATTAAGTTGTATTATGCAACTCATAGATAGGTTGTTCAATACAACCTATCTGGCAATTAACCACAAGGAGAAAGCACCATGTTAGGCATCCGGTTCATCAAATCCCAGCCCACGGTTCATTTGATCCAGTTCAAGAGGGGAAAAGTGATCCGGGAAGGCGCGGGCCAGTCCTTCTATTACTACGCGCCCACCTCTACCGTGGTGGCGGTGCCCGTAGCTAGCGCCCACCACCCCTTCATGCTGACCCTGGTGACTTCCGACTTCCAGAATGTCACGGTGCAAGGCCAAGTCACCTACCAAGTCAAAACGCCCCAGCTGACAGCCCGCCTGATGGATTTCTCGCTGAAAGCCAACGGCCAGGGCTATGCATCAGACGATCCGCTCAAGCTGGGCGACCGTGTGGGCATGCAAGTGCAGGTCATCATCCAGCAGAAAGTCCAGGCGCTGGCGCTCAAGGAAGCCCTGTTGTCCTCCGCCGAGATCGCCCGTCACGCCGAATCCAGCCTGGGCGCCCAGCCCGAAATCGCCGCCCTGGGCCTGCAAGTGCTGGGTGTTTCCATCTTGGCCATCAAGCCAACCCCCGACATCGCGCGAGCACTGGAAGCAGAATCGCGCGAAGCCAACCTCAAGGCCGCAGATGATGCGATTTACCTGCGCCGCATGGCCGCAGTCCAGAACGAGCGCTCCATCCGCGAGAACGAACTGGACACCGAAGTCGCCGTGGAAGACAAGCGCAGCCAGATCGAGGACGCCAAGATGGCCGCCAAGGCGTCAGTGATGCGCAAAGAAAATGCCCTGCGCACCGAGCAGATGGATTCGGACGTGGCGCTCGAGGAAAAGCGCAAGCTCTACGTGAACGGCCAGGCCGCCAATTCACGCACGCTGGCTGAAGCGGAAGCCGCCCGGCTCGACGCCATCATGAAGACCTTCCAGGCAGTCGACCCACGCACCATCCAGGCATTGGCTTCGGCCGGCATGGATCCGGCCCAGCTGATCGCCCAGGCCTTTGGCGGCATCGCTGACAAGGCCGAGAAGATCGGCCAGTTGAATATGTCGCCCGAACTGCTCAACTCGCTGCTGGCCGGTGCAAACGCCGGTGCCCGGAAATAAGAAGCAGAAACAGGAAAGGACGCAAAACATGTCTGCAGCCGAGAATCGCAAGGTGGTGTTGGTCACGCGCCAGACCCGGCTCGAAGAGCTGGTGGCGCGCTACCAGACTCTGGGCCAGGCCCAGTTTTACCTGGAGCACCTGGGCGCCGACTTCACCGATTACCTGCGCGAGAACGAGGCCTATGCCTCCAGCTTGCGGGTGGTCGCGGAAGCACTGCAGGCCTGGGGCCGCTACCAGATCATCGACCGCGCGCACCTGACCAATTACATCTTCGCTGGGGACGACATCGTTGTAACGCTGGGCCAGGACGGCATGGTGGCCAACACTCTGAAATACCTGGACGGCCAACCGCTGATCGGCGTCAACCCGGAGCCCAAACGCTGGGACGGCGTGCTGCTTCCGTTTGCGCCCTCGCAGGTTGCCTCGGTGCTGCCCGCGGTGGCCAAGGACAGCCGTGCCACTTCGCTGGTCACCATGGCAGAGGCCAGGTTGTCCGACGGACAAGTGCTCAGGGGTGTCAATGACCTGTTCATCGGCCCGAAAAGCCATACCTCGGCGCTTTACGACATTGAGTTCCGGGGGACAAAGGAAGCGCAATCGTCATCCGGCCTCATTGTCGCAACCGGGCTCGGGTCAACGGCCTGGCTCAAGAGCATCGTCACCGGCTCCGTTGGCATTGCCAAGGCCGTGGGGCACGGGCAAGGCGACGGCTACGAGCCCATGCCGCGAGACACAGACCACCTGATCTTCGCCGTGCGAGAGCCGTTCGCCAGCCGGGCCTCCCAGACATCCCTGCTTTACGGGGAGATCGAAGAGAGGGAAGTGCTGACGCTGCGCTCGCGCATGCCGGACAACGGGGTGATCTTTTCGGACGGCATGGAGTCAGACTTCCTTCGGTTTACCGCGGGCATGGAAGCCCGCATCGGTATTTGTGCCACCAAAGGAATCCTGGTGGAATAGCCGCCGGCCGGTACTGCGAAAATCGGCAGCATTGCACCCAATCAATATTCAACGGAGGACCCCATGAAGAAAAACATCCAGCTCCTGATCATCGACCCGCAAAACGATTTTTGCGATCTGCCTTCTGATTGGCTGCCCACCGATGCGGTGACAGGACAAATCACGGCGCCAGCCCTGCCCGTTGCGGGCGCCCATGCGGACATGCTGCGCCTGGCAAAACTGATACAGGAAGGCGCTTCCGGCATCTCCGCCATCGGCGTGACGCTGGACTCTCACCATAGGTTTGACATCGCCCACCCGACTTTCTGGAAGACCGGCGCCGGTGCAGCCGTGGGGCCATTCACACCGATCACCGCGGCCCAGGTGCGCAAGGGCGACTATTTGCCCAAGGATGTGGCCATGCTGCCCAGAGCCCTGGCCTATATCGACGAGTTGGAGCAGCGCGGCCGCTACACCCTGATGGTTTGGCCGGTGCACTGCGAAATCGGCAGCTGGGGCCACAACGTACACCCTGCCGTGAAAGCCGCCTACAACAGCTGGGAAGACAGCCGCTTGGCCGTGGTGCAAAAGATCAATAAAGGCAGCAATCCTTGGACGGAACACTACAGCGCCATGCAGGCCGAAGTACCGGACGAGGAAGACCCGGCAACGCAGCTCAACACGGCCCTGATCGCCTCGCTGGACCAAGCCGACCTGCTCATCATCGCCGGCGAGGCCAGTAGCCACTGCGTGAAAGCAACCACCGAGCACATTGTGGAAAACCTCCCATCCGGCAAGACCGGCAAAGTGGTGCTGCTGACCGATTGCATGAGCCCCGTCGGCGGCTTTGAAGCGCAACATCAGGCATTCCTGGATGACATGGCCAGCCGCGGCGTCGTGCTGTCAGCCAGCGTGGCCATGCTGGGCACCTTGCAAACCAACGCCTAAGCCGCGTCCTTTCTCATCACAAATCCATTTATGCAACCCATCATTCAAAGCCTGCTGGATACCGACCTCTACAAGTTCACGATGTGGCAAACCATGCTGCACAGGCATCCGCAGACCGAGGCCGAATACAGCTTTGTCTGCCGCAACCAGCCGGGCTACCCCTTGAGCGAACTGCTTATGGAGGTCAATGCACAGCTCGACCATTTATGCACTCTGCGCTTTCAGCCTGATGAACTGGCTTACCTGCGGAGCCTTCGCTTCATCAAGAGCGACTTTGTGGACTTCCTGCGTATTTTTGAATTCCAGCGGGAATTCATCAAGGCCTCGGTCGATGGCCCCACGCTGGTGATCAAGGCCGTGGGCCCTCAGGTGCACACCATGGCCTTCGAGATTTTTGTGCTGGCCATCGTCAACGAGCTCTATTTCCGCCGCGCTGACCAGGCCGCCGCTCTTGTGGAGGGACGAAAGCGCTTGCAGGACAAGATAGACATCCTGCGTGCCTTCGAAAAAGAACCCTCGCTGCACAACCCCTTCGAGTTCTTTGACTTCGGCGTGCGGCGCCGCTTCTCGCGCGACTGGCAGACCGAGGTAGTCGGCACGCTCAAACGCGAAGTCCCGCAGTATTTCAAAGGCACCTCCAATGTACTGCTGGCCAAGGAGCTCAGCCTCGTGCCCATCGGCACCATGGCGCACGAATACCTGCAGACCTACCAGGCGCTGGGCATGACCCTGCGCGACTTCCAGCGCGCCGCGCTCGAAGACTGGGTGCAGGAATACCGCGGTGACCTGGGTGTGGCGCTGACCGATGTGGTCGGTATGGACGCCTTCCTGGCGGACTTCGACCTGTACTTCGCCAAGCTGTTTGACGGCTTGCGCCATGATTCCGGTGACCCGTTCGTGTGGGGCGAGAAAGCCCTGGCCCACTATGCCAAGCTCCGCGTCGACCCGCAGAACAAGCGCCTGGTGTTCTCAGACGGGCTGGACGTGCCGACCGCACTCAAGCTCTACCGCGCGTTTGCCGCGCGCACCCAGACTGGCTTCGGCATAGGCACCAACCTGACCAACGACGTCGGGCTCACGCCGCTGAACATCGTGATGAAGCTGACCGGCGCCAATGCCCGGCCCGTGGCCAAACTGTCAGACAGCCCGGGCAAGACACTGTGCAACGACCAGACCTTCCTGGCCTATCTGCGCCAGGTGTTCCGTTTTCCTGCTTCGATTTGAAGAAGGCAATATGCTCAAAATCACCGCCGCCCAACTCAACTTCACCATCGGCGACCTCTCCGGCAACGTGGCTAAAATGGTCACAGCCGCCAGCAAAGCCTGGACGGACCAGTCCGACATCGTCGTTTTCTCCGAGATGTCTCTCACGGCCTATTACCCCGGTGACATGCTCGAAGAAGAGGGATTCATGGAGCGCGTCGACGCGGCCCTTCAGGACCTCCTGCTCGCATCCCGCCAGATTCCAAATCTCTATTGGGTGATAGGCCTGCCTTCACGCCGGGAAGCACCAGGGAAAAAACTGCGCAACTCGCTGTGCGTGATCAAGGGCGGCGAGGTGCTGCTCGAATATGCCAAGCAGCTGCTGCCCACCTACAACATCTTCGACGAGCGGCGGCATTTCGAGCCGGGCCAGGACGTTGCCAAAGTCCTGCGCATCCGTGATGCCAAAGTCGGTGTATTGATTTGCGAGGATGGCTGGAACGACGAGGGACTGGATTACGCGATCAATCCCTTTGACCGCATGCGCGACGCCGCACCCGACCTGGTGATCTCCATCAACGCCAGTCCGTCCAATATCGGAAAGCGTGAGCAGCGCCACCAGATCTTCGGCGCCGCCAGCAAACGCAACCAGTTGCCCATCCTCTACGTCAACCAGGTGGGGGGGCATGACCAGCTTGTCTATGACGGCGCATCATTCGCGGTGGAGCCCCAGGCCGGCGTGGTGTTCGAGGCCGAACGCTTCGCTGAAGACATGACGACTCTTCGCTTTGAGAATGGGCGGTTTCTCACGCTGGCCGGAGACGAACCGGCCGTGGTTCCCGCCCAAGGCCTGCCGACCATGGAGTTCTACCGGCGCCAGATCGTGCTCGGCCTTCAAGACTATGCGCGACGCTGCGGATTCACCAAGGCGGTGATCGGCTCTTCAGGGGGTATTGATTCGGCGCTGACGCTGGCGCTGGCCGCCGAAGCCCTGGGCCCTTCCAACGTGACCGCCATCACCATGCCGTCTCGCTTTTCATCGAGCGGTTCTGTCGACGATTCAGAAATCCTGTGCCGCAACCTCGGCGTGGAGCTTCTGCACCATCCGATTGCGGACATCGTGGCCGAATTTTCCGGTGGGTTTGAAGCCGCCTTCGGCCAGCCGCTGCACGGTATTGCCCTGGAGAATTTGCAGGCACGTGCGCGCGGCACCATCCTGATGGAGTACTCCAATAGCTTCGGGCACCTGCTGCTGACCACGGGCAACAAGTCAGAAATCTCCGTGGGTTACTGCACGCTGTACGGAGACACCAACGGCGGCCTGGGCCTGATCGGAGACCTCTACAAGACTGAGGTGTTCGCCCTGTCGAGCTACCTCAACGAAGCGGCGGAAAAAGAGATCATTCCACAAGCCATCATCGACAAAGCTCCTTCAGCCGAGCTTGCCCCCGACCAGAAGGATGTGGACAGCCTGCCGCCGTATCCGGTGCTCGACGAAGTGCTCAAGCTCCTGATCGAAGGCAGGCGATTGGCCGGGTGGGAGTATGAGAAGGCATCAGCTTTCGTCGCGCAATTGCGCGAGCAACCCGAGAGTCTCGCAATGATCGACCGCATCAAAGGCATGATCGCCCGCAACGAATACAAGCGACGGCAGGCGCCTCCCATCATCCGTTTGCGTGCACGTGCCTTCGGTTCCGGTCGCCAGATGCCGATTGCCGCCAAATTTCAATAGGCTCCCCATGACATCTATCCCCAAAAAACACGACGTCTCGATTTATATCGGGAGGTTCCAGATTTTTCACAACGGGCAGCTTGCGCTGCTCCGCCGGGCCTTGGAAGCAGCGCCGCTGTGCATCGTCGTACTTGGCTCGGCCTGGCAGGCCCGTACGCCCAAGAACCCCTTCACCTGGCAAGAACGGGCGGAAATGATCCGCTTGGCTCTGCCTGAGGCCGACCGGGACAGAGTCCATTTTCTGCCTGTGCGTGACTACTATGACCAGGAGCGCTGGGTGTCGGCGGTCAAGCACGGCGTGGTGAAACTGGCAGGCGAGAAGTCCGGGACATTGCCTGTGCTCGTTGGGCATTTCAAAGATGCAACCAGCGAGTATTTGAAGAATTTCCCCGGCTGGACGCTTGATGCCGTCGAATCGCAAGGCAGGATTGATGCAAGCGCATTGCGTGACGCCTACTTTGGCAATGCGGGCGCCGCCCTTGAACCGGCGCTGGCTGCCCTGGTGAGCCAGGCGCCGGCCAGCACCATTGCATTTCTTCGCACCTGGGCGGCCTTACCTTATTTCCACGAACTCGCGCAGGAATGGGAAAGCCTCAGGCAGGAAAAGGCCAAATGGGCCGGTTCGCCCTATGCGCCGGTTTTTGTGACGGTGGATGCGGTCGTGAAATGCAGTGGCCGTGTACTGCTGATCCAGCGCGGGCGTTCCCCGGGCAAGGGCTTGTTTGCCGTGCCGGGAGGTTTCATCGAGCAACGTGAAACCGTATACCAATCAGCCCTGCGCGAACTGGAAGAAGAAACCGGAATGCGCTTGCTGGAAGGCGATATGAAAAACGCCCTGAAAGCGGTCCATGTGTTTGACCACCCGGACCGCAGCTTGCGTGGCCGTGTGATCACGCATGCCCACTTTTTTGATCTGGGCTCGCGCCAGTTGCCAGAAGTCCAGGCGGCCGACGATGCGGCGGATGCCGAATGGATTCCGGTCGATCAATTGGCCGCCATGGAAGATCGCTTCCATGACGATCACTTCCATATGCTGGATTTCTTTTTTGCGCTGACAGAGCGCATTTGAGCGATGCAGCTCCTCCAGCCACCCTCCAGCCTTTCCACGTTGTCGCTTGACACAGCCGTGTTCCTTGCCGGCTCCATCGACCTGGGGAAAAGCGTTGACTGGCAAACGGAACTGGCGTTGGTTCTTGCGGACTGCGCAGGAATCTTGCTCAATCCTCGCCGGACCCAATGGGATTCAACCTGGTTGGCAGAGGCCGACTTTCCGCCGTTCCGGGAGCAGGTCGAGTGGGAATTGGCCGCGATGGAAGCCGCAGGGATGGTGGCGTTTTACTTTGCCCCGCAATCCCAGGCGCCCGTCACCCTGCTGGAACTCGGCCTCGCGGCCCGCGAAAGAAAGGCGGTTGTTTGCTGCCCGCCTGGCTATTGGCGAAAGGGAAATGTGGACGTCGTCTGTGAACACTACAACATTCCCATGGTCACCGCGCTCGAAGACCTCTGCCAGAAAATCCGGACTTATTCGCTGGCCAGACCAACGATCTGACTTAACGCAACCTCAAGGCTGATGAACTTCAGTCAACACTGAAACGATACAGCGTGCGGCTACGGCGGCTGCGCCCCGGCTCATGCACGGCGGAGGGGAACGCGGGCACATTGGGTGCGTTCGGATAGCCCTGCGGCTCAAAGCACAGGCTTTGTTGCTGCAGGTACTGCCTGCCACCCTTGCCCGACCCGCCGGCTAGCGGCTCGCCCGCCACGAGGCCGGTATAAAACTGCATGGTGGGCTCAGTCGACCAGACTTCCATCACGCGCCCGCTGCTGGGGGCACTCACGCGGGCGCACAGTGCCAGTTCCCCGTTGCCGGCTGCGGAACGGTCAATCTCAAAACAATCGTCGTATCCGGCAATGCCATCCATGGCTTGCGGAGTTCGCACGCGCGAGTTCAGCGGCACCGGCTTGCGCAAGTCAAACGGCGTACCGGCCACCGGCAACAACTCGCCCGTGGCAATCAGTTCGGGTGTCATCTCGAAATAGCGGCTGGAGAAAATCGTGACCTCATGCCCCAAGCCACTGAGCTGGCCTGAGGCTTCGAGGCCCTCCAAGTTGAAAAAGGCATGTGTGGTGAGGTTGGCCACGGTAGGCACATCCAGCGCTGCTGCCTCGTAGTCGAGCACCAGCTCGTTCGCCTCGGTCACGCTGTAAGTCAGGCGCAGTTCGAGTGCGCCCGGAAAGCCCTCTTCCCCGTCGGCAAACACATAGCGCATCTCCACACTGGAGTCGCTGCGTTGCACCGCGTCAAACACCCGAAAACGCGAGCCCTTCACACCGCCATGCAGGCAATGCGGGCCGTTGTTAGCGGCCAGTACATGCTCCTTGCCGCCCAGCGTGAAGCGCGCATTGCCGATGCGCCCTGCATAGCGCCCGATGAAAGCGCCCACCGAGGCCGCGCCGACTATGGCTCCCTCAATGCTGTCGTAACCCAGCACCACGTCGTCAAAGCGGCCATCGCGGCCGGACACCAGGACCTGCTCGATCTTCGCGCCGTAGTTGGTCACGCACACGGTCATGCCCTGGCTGTTTCTCAGCGTGAACAGGGCGACGGGCTTGCCGTCGATCTCTCGTACAAAGCGTGCGGGGTCAAGCAGCATGGCGGTGTCGGGTGCCGGGTGTCTGGGGAGTTACTTCGAAATAATCGTCAGCAGCTCTTCACGTGTGGTCGGGTCGGCCATGTATTTTCCATACAGCGGCCCCATACGCCTGACCATTGGTGATGCGTCCCTGACTTTGACGAACTGCGAGCCCTGCTTGGTCGTGGTTTCCAGCGCTGCCGCCGCGCGCTTGTTCCAGAGTTCGCGCATCAGCAGCGCCGACTTGTGCCCCGCATCGGTAAATATCTCCTTGTCTTCCTTGCTCAGCTTGTCCCACAGTTTGGTCGAGACTACCAGCGCCTCAGGAGAGATCACGTGGTTGGTCACGTAGACATTTTTGGCGACCTTGTAATGACCCGTGGATTCATACGAAGGCAGGTTGTTCTCGGCGCAGTCCACTTTGCCCTGCTCCAGCGCGCCCAGCACGTCCTTGAAGGGCAAGGCCACCGGTTTTGCATCCATCAGTTTCACCATCTCGATATAGATTTCGGATTGCTGCACCCGGATATTCATGCCGGCAAGGTCCCTGATATTGCTCACGGGCTTGACGCAGTAAAACGATCGGCCGCCGCCGTCGTACCAGCCCAGCACGACGAAGCCGGCGGACTTCAGATTGGCGGCAAAGCGCTCACCCAGCTTTCCGTCCAGGTGACGAAACATATGTGCGGAGTCGGTAAACAGGAAGGGCAGGTTCAGCACCTTGATGCCGGGCACGGCGTCCGACAGCGGGCCGGAACTGAATTCCGCCACATCGATCTCACCGCTTTTGAGCATCTGAACGGCCTTGGGCTGGTCTCCCAGCGAGCCGTTGTTGAAGAGCTCGATGGAATAACGCCCATTGGTGCTCTTGGCGACCTGCTCCACGAAGCTCTTCATCGCTTCTGACACCGGGTAGGCGTCGGGGTGGATGTTCCACGCTCGCAGCTTGGTTTGGGCCATGCCCGTTGTGGCGCACAAGGCCAAAGAGAGGCATAGAAGCCCCTTGAAAGAAATACGCATTTTTGTCTCCTGGATGGATGGGGCTAAACCGGTTGCCTCTGACGGGCCGACTCGGGGGTGCTTACTGTCGAATCCCTGTACGGATGTTCACACAGATGACTAACCGCTATCAAAATTAAGTGGCGATATCACCACTAATTCACGCAAGCTTTATTCAATCAAGCTTGATGTTGGCTTCTGTCACAACTTTCGCCCAACGGCTGCGCTCCTGGTTGAAGTAGGCATCCTGCTGGGCCGGCGTCATGGTCACGACTTCGGCGCCCTGCCCCGCCAGCTTGGCGCGAATGTCCGGGCTGCGGATGATCTTGATGAGTTCGTTGTTGAGGCGATTGACGATCGCGGCCGGCGTGCCGTTGGCTACCAGCAAACCTTGCCAGGTGCCCGACTCGAAACCGGCGATGCCCTGCTCGGCCAGCGTCGGCACGTTGCCGATCAGCGGCATGCGCGTGCTTTTGGAAACGCCCAGAACCTTCAGCTTGCCGCTTTGCACATGCGGCAAGGTGGCCAGCATGCCGTTCATCAGCACCTGCGTCTGGCCGGCAATGGTGTCGCTCACGGCTTGTGAACCGCCCTTGTAGGGGATGTACTGCCACTTGGCTTTGGTGGCCCGTTCGACGGCCACGCCTGCCAGATGCGGCGCGCTGCCCATCGCCGTCACCGCAAAGTTCAGGTCGGACTTGTGCGAAAGCGCAACCAACTCCTTGAGGTTGTTGGCGGGCACTGAGGGGTGAACCACCAGCAGATGCGGCGAATACGCCAGCATGGTGACGCCGCGCAGGTCTTTGGAAGGATCGAAGCTCAGCTTGGGGTACACAGATGGGCTGATGGCCAGCGCACCGGTGTCGCAGAGCAGCAGCGTGTAGCCGTCGGGTGCGGACTTGGCCACGAAGTCTGCGCCCAGGTTGCCGTTGGCGCCGGCCTTGTTGTCCACGATGACCGACTGCTTGAGCGCTTCAGACAGCGGCTGCGAGATGGCGCGGGCGATGATGTCGGAAGAGCCGCCCGGTGGGTACGGCACCACCAGGCGAATGGGCCTGGACGGCCAGCCGGCCTGGGCGCTCGCAGCACCGGTGCCGGCGCCCGCACCCAGAGCCAGCGACGCCGCGATAAGTTCTCGTCGATTGATTGCCATGTTGTCTCCTGATGTTCAAAAGTTGGGTTTATCCCCCCGCTGTGCCCGGAGCCTCTTGGGGTTCCTCGTGCACAGCGCTTTTTCTCTTGCTTATGACGGCATTACGACGCGGATTTGGCCACTTCGTGATTGCCCAGCAATTCCAGCGCACGTACCAGCGCGGAGTGGTCCAGGTCCTGCATGCCATTGGCGGCACAGGCCTGCATCAGCTGGGCGGCGCCCGCGGTTTGCGGCAAGGCCAGGCCCAGGGTGCGTGCACCGCTGAGCGCGAGGTTCAAGTCCTTCTGGTGCAGGCCGATACGGAAGCCTGGCGCGAAGGTGCGCTTGATCATTCGTTCGCCATGCACTTCCAGGATGCGTGACGAGGCGAACCCGCCCATCAGCGCCTGGCGTACCTTGGCCGGATCGGCCCCGGCTTTGCTGGCAAACAGCAACGCTTCACCCACGGCCGCGATGTTCAGCGCCACGATGATCTGGTTGGCCACCTTGCAGGTCTGGCCGTCGCCGTTGCCGCCCACCAGCGTGATGTTCTTGCCCATCAGTTCGAACAGGGGCTTGACGAGGTCAAACGCCGCCTGCGGGCCGCCCACCATGATGGTCAGGCTCGCAGCCTTGGCGCCGACTTCACCACCCGACACCGGGGCGTCGAGGTAGTCGCAACCCAGGGCGTTGATCTTCTTGGCAAACTCTTTGGTGTCCATGGGCGAGATCGAGCTCATGTCGACCACCGTCTTGCCCTTGGTCAGCGCCTGCGACACACCGCCTTCACCGAACAACACCTTGGCCACATCGGGCGTGTCAGGCAGCATCAGGAAAATGATGTCCGCCTGCTTCACCACGTCGGTGATGGAATCGCAGGCCTTGCCTTTGCCGGTCAACAGCTCCGCCGGTACCTTGCCCAGCGTAGTCATGAAAACTTCGTGCCCTGCCGCGATCAGGTGCGCCGCCATCGGGTTGCCCATGATGCCCAGGCCGATAAATCCAAGCTTGCTCATTTCAATACTCCAGTGAAAATTCGTTCAAAAAAACAATCCGTCGATTCATCGATTCATCGATTCATCGATTCATCGATT
>JAJKJM010000120.1 GCA_021153985.1 Polaromonas sp. | reverse complement strand
CCAGAGGCTGGCCGTTCATGCCGTTGATAGCTGCCTGGGCTTCTGCATCGCTGCCCATTTCGACAAAGCCAAAGCCTTTGGAGCGACCCGTGTCGCGTTCCATCATGACTTTAGCGCTGGTGACAGCGCCGAATTGGCCAAAAGATTGTTGCAGGTCTTCGTCGCGGACCGAGTACGGCAGGTTGCCGACGTAAAGTTTGTTGCCCATGAAGGGACTCCTCTAAAACACAAAAACAAAAGCGATGGGGTCCCGAAAGCACAACAAAACTTGATATTTACCGCTGTAGCGCGCGAAACTGACCGATCACCTAACGTGTGCGAATGCTGACACTCGCACGCGCATATTATGCTGGAGTAATCCAAAACACAATCCACTAGCATTACTACCTAGTCCCCGCCAGCCCGCATGAACACTGGGTTTCAAGGCGGCTGATGACTACAGGGACACCGCCGCATCCGTTATGAAACTGAAGGCGCCGGGTATTCTTGACGGCGCTCGGGCCGTCCCTTTTTTAAGTCAAACCGCTTACGCAAATCGCTGCACATGGCGCGACCCAATATCTGAGCGCTCCGATGGCTCGGCGCCAATAGCTAATACCTATTTGAGAAAAACAACAAGTTAGTGCCCACACTCAGAATGTGATGGCCGTTCGGGATGACGCTGGCAGACATTGAGGCCCGCACCCAGTCGGTAAAACCTGCTGCGATGGCCGGCAGCGCAAAACAGCTTTCCTTGCGCACTCGCCAAGCGCCCGCATGGCGCACAGCGCTGGTAAATAGTTACAAAAATTTTCAAAGCGCCCGATGCGTTGGGCGGATTTTCGGCGGCCGCAAGCCGCCATGGCGTTGTCGCCTGCGTCAGCGGCCGGCGCTATTCAGGCGGCTTGCCGGAGGCCGCAACGCCGGAAACCGATGCAGCGTCGCCGTCTTCGCCGTCTTGGCGCCATTGCTTCATCGCCGCCCGCAGGGTCAGGAGCTGGTTCTCGAACTTGGGGCAGGCGTCACAAGCCATCAGGTGCAACTTCAGCGCGACGTGATCCGGCAGCTTGAGCGCGCGGTCTTCACGCGCGATCAACAGCGCTGCGGCCTCCCGGCAGGTGCGTCTTAGCAAGGTAATGCGGGGTTTCACGTTGAAGGCCGAAGGTAAGGGTGAAAAAAGTAAAAAAGGAGTGAAGCACGGAAGCGATCAGGCGCCCTGCTTGCCAAACCAGTGAATATTCAGGCACTCCTGCAAGCGCAAGCGGGCCCTGTGCAACTGGACATAGAGGTTAGTCGGCGTCAGCGAGAGTTCCTTACAGATGTCCTGCGAAGAAAGCTCCAGCCATTCACGCATCAGGAACAGCCGGCCCAGCGCGGGCGGCAGGCGCTCCATGCAGGCATCCAGCACCTGAAAGAACTGTACCTGCTGCAGGGTCTGGTCGGGGTTGCCCCAGTCGTTGGGTGTCTCGGCAAAGTGGCCGTCGGCCTTGAACGAGAGCCGGTCCAGCTCGTCCCCCTCCTCGTCGGCCTGTGCATCCGCAACGGTCACCGTGCGCGCGTTGCTGCGAAGCAGGTCAATGACCTTGTGTTTGAGAATGCCGACCAGCCAGGTTTTGAGCTGTGAGCGGTTGCCAAAGCTTTGGGGTTTTGACAGCGCGGCCAGCAAGGTCTCCGACACCGCGTCCTCGGCCCACGCGTCGTTGCGCAGCTGCAAGCGCGCAAAACGCATGAGGTAGATGCGGTGCTCAATCAGCTGCTCTTCAAATGTGGCCATGACCGGCAGTCTAGCCGCATGCCGCAGCACTTCCAAAAAAATCGGGCGAAATGCGTAAGGACAGGGGCCGGATGGCGACCAATGCCAACTACCTCACTACCAAGGACACCGCCATGGGCCTCACTGAATACTTGCCGGCGCAGCAAACCGCTTGCCATCGACCCATCGGGTTTTACCGGCGCGCCCTGCTTCTGTCGTGCGCGGCCATGGTGTCCATGGCATCGGCCTTCGCGCAGACCCCGGCCGCTTCTGCGGCAGCGCCTGTCACCACGCCGCAGATCGAGGGCAAAACAATTGACGGCGCGTCCTTCAAACTGTCTTCCCTCAAAGGCAAGGTGGTGCTGGTGATGTTCTGGTCAACCGGCTGCGCGGTGTGCCGCGACAAGATGCCGGAACTGCGAAACAACTACGAGGGCTGGGCAGGCAAACCCTTTGAGCTGGTCGCCGTCAACACCGACACGCGCATGCAGGATTTCATGGACTACGAACGCATCATCTCCCGCACGGTTCCTCTGAAGCAACGCTTTGTGCAGCTCTGGACAGGAGACGGCAGCTATAAGGACAACGTAGGCAAGCCCGTGCAGTTGCCGGCTGCGTTCCTTGTCGACAAGAACGGCAAAGTGGTCGAGCGTTATGTGGGCCGCATTCCCCCTGAAGCCTGGGACCGCATCGCCGACTTGCTCTAGCAAAACAGGCGTGGATGAAGTTCTTCGATCAAGCGCGTAAAAATTTTTTGAAACGCGCGTAAGAAAAACGAAGCGCGCCAGACTAAATCGCAACCACACAGAAAACCCTGCGGTGGTTGTTCTTCAACTTTCATTGCTTACAAACTAACAGGAGTCTTCACCATGAACCAACGCGCCATGATTGCCGCCGCCGCCGCTTCCCTGCTGTCCACCATGCTGGTTGCAGCGCCTGCTGCCGCCCAGGAAAAAGAAAAATGCTACGGCATCACTACCGCCGGCCAGAACGACTGCGCCAACCTCAGCGGCACACACTCTTGCGCCGGCCAGTCCAAAGTCGGCGCCGATGCCAACGAATGGAAATATGTCGCCAAAGGCACTTGCGCCGGCATGAAGGGCATGACCGTTGAGCAGGCCAAGATGAAGGCCATGGAAAAGAAGAGCTGAGCGAATACCTTTTCGACGAAGCAAGAAGGGCGCGTGCCGGGGAGCCGGCGCCCCTTTTTCTGAAACGTTAACGCCAGACACCACGCGGCATCCACCATGTCCTTCTCACAGCATCCGGGCCATGCTCCTTGCGGCATCGGCTGGCGGCACCCCCACTATGGCGAGCTGCTGGAATCCCTGCCCGATCTCGATTTCCTCGAGGTCCATTCGGAAAATTTTTTCGGAGACGGTGGCGCTGCCCTGGCTGTATTGGGCCAGGCGCGCGAACACTATTCCGTCAGCCTTCACGGTGTGGGGCTGGCCTTGGGTTCCGCCTGTGGCATCGATGCCTGGCACCTGGACCAGCTGGCCCGGCTGGTCGAGCGCATCGAGCCGGTCCGCGTGTCCGACCATGCCTGCTTTGCGCGGGGCGCCGCGGCCGGCCGCGAGCTGCACGCCGCAGACCTGCTGCCGATTGCCTTCAACAATGCCGCCCTGGATGTGATGTGCGCCAATGTGCAACGCGTGCAGGACCGCCTGAAGCGGCCGCTGCTGGTGGAGAACCTGTCCGCCTATCTTCACTTCAACAGTTCCGACCGCGATGAAACCACCTTTCTTGGTGAACTGGTTCAACGCACGGGTTGCGGCCTGCTGGTCGATGTGAACAACATTTATGTCAACGCACTCAACGCCCGCCTTGCCGGCAACGAGGCCGACCCGTTGGGCGCATGCCTGCGGTGGCTGGACCAGATCCCGCCCGCTTGCGTGGGCGAACTTCACCTCGCCGGCCACTGCGACAGCGGCGACATCGTGATCGATGATCACGGCAGCCGCGTTTGCGCGGAGGTCTGGCAGATTTACCGCCACGCACAGCGGCGCTTTGGTGGCGTCCCGGCGCTGGTGGAGTGGGATACCGGCATTCCGCCGCTGGCGGTGTTGCTGGGGGAAGCCGCCTGTGCGCGAAACATCACAACGCACGCTCCGCAGGGGGTACCCGCGTGAACGCGATCGATACCCTGGCTTGGGAGCAGCAGGCGTTGCTGCACGCCGTGCTGGGCGAGTGCGAAGACATCAGCCTGTCGCTGCATGTCCAGCTCGACGGCCCGGATGCATTCCTGGCGCGCCGGGGTTTGCAGGCTTACCAGGCCAACGGGCTGGCATTGGCGGAACGGGCGCTGGGGGCGGCCTATCCCGTGCTGGCGCAGCTGATCGGAGACGAAAGTTTTGCGCCGCTCGCGCGGTACTTCTGGCGGCGCCATCCTCCAAGCCGCGGCGACATGGCGTGCTGGGGCGATGGGCTGGCGGATTTCCTGGACGCTTCTTCGCAACTGGCGGACGAGCCGTATCTGGGTGACGTCGCCCGCGTCGAGTGGGCGCTGCACCGGGCAGCCACGGCGGCCGATGTCCCCCTCGACCCACAGTCTTTTGCCCTGCTCTCCTCGGCCGATCCCGCGCAAGTCACGCTGACGCTGGCTGCCGGTGTTTTTCTGCTGGCCAGTGCGTACCCGGTGGCCAGCATCGTCAATGCCCACTTGCTGGGTGAGCCTGCGCTGGCTGAGGCGGCTGCGTTGCTGCGCATCGGCGCGGCAGAGCCTGTGCTGGTCTGGCGGCAGGGCTTCAAGCCTCGTGCGTGCGCCATCACTGCGGCTGAATACGCCCTGCTGGCGGCGCTGCAAGGCGAGAAGTCACTGGAGGCAGCGCTGGCGAGCGCTTTGAAATGTGCCTCGGCTGGCGCGGCGGACTCAACCGCGTTCAGCTTTGAGCACTGGCTGGGCCGTGCCGTGCAGGACGGCCTTGTCACGGGCGCCCGCCCGCTGACGCTTTCACTTTCCCAGGCGTCACATCCCACAGCGCCCAACCCTTTCATCTTTCATAACAACCCAGGGGAACACCCATGAACACCACCCACACTGCCCACGCAAGTCAAGCAGGCTTTTTGCAGCGCGGCCTGGGCGTATGGCGCCTGCTGACCCGCTTGCTGGATTCGCTCCAGCCGCTTGCGGCCTTATTGGCGCGGCTGTACATCGCGCAGGTGTTCTTCCTCTCGGGCCTGACCAAGCTGCGCGATTGGGAAATCACCGTGGCACTCTTCACCGACGAGTACAAAGTGCCACTGCTGCCACCCGCGCTCGCCGCAGCCATGGGTACGGCGGGCGAGATTGCCTTGCCGGTTCTGCTCGTGCTGGGCCTGGGAAGCCGCTTCTCGCCCTTGGGCCTGTTTGTGGTGAATGCCGTGGCGGTGATTTCGCTCAGCGAGATTGCCCCGGCAGCCCTGCAGCAGCATGTGTTCTGGGGCTCGTTGCTGGCGGGGTTGGCCATTTACGGCCTGGGCCCGTGGTCGCTGGACCGCTGGACGGCGCCGCGCCTTGGCGCGGCCATTGATAACAAATAGGCCTCTAGCCCATACGCCATATTGGCTTATAGCTATATATTTGATAGCACTTGCACCGATAAGAGCCCTCTGTGAATCAGAGGCGTTCAAGGCGCCTTTGCGCAGCGGAAACCAGCGGCCGGATGGCAGAGTCCGGGAATGGGGAGACGCTGCTGACGTTGATTTCACACAGCACGTAGCGTTCCATGGCGCCGGCAAGAGGCTCGCCGAACATGAAGTCGCAGTCCCAAAGGAAAGGGAGTTGCTCGCGCGAAAGGCCAACGCGTGTGCGCAGCAACTCGACCCACTCCGTCTCAAGCCGTTCTTTCAAGAACTGGAACTGGGGCAGATCCGCGGCATGGTACAGCCTCGGGCCGGATGGCGGGGCTGGCTCGCCAGGCTTGGCGGGGTAGAGCGCGTTCACCGACTGGTGCCCAAAGCCCTCGACGCGATCCTCCACCAGATAGGCCCGAACCATGCCTTCCACCAAACGCGGTTGCCATGCCTGGTCGATCATGTGCCCGCCATTCACCGGCTCGAAGTACGGAGCCAGTCTTGCCAGGAGCGCCGCAAGCGCCATGAGCTCCTCGTCGCTGCCACGCTGGGCGTGGCGCACGCGCAGGCACGCGGGCGTGCCGATGGGTCCCACCAGTTCCACACGCCAGACACCGATCCCGCTATGCCCCCGGTATTGCTTGAGCACCCGCGCGCCCTGGCGGAGCCGTTCCGGCAACTCCTCCTCGAGTTGTGTGAGGCTTTCGATCCGGCAAACGTCACTGCCGAACGGAAGGTCGCGCGTATGGAACAGCACGTCCTTGGTTCCCAGCTTCAGGATGGTCTCCGGGTGCGCGCTGACCACAACCCCCGAGTCGGCAACCCGCCGCAGCATGGCGTCCAGGACGTCCCGTCTTCGTCCGCCTTCGATCGGGTTGCACCAGGTCAGCACAAGGCGGCAGCCGCGCAACTGCGCCTCCACCTCCCCGGCGAAGGCATCGTTGTAAACGGCCGGGACGGCGCTTACTCCGGCGCTCGCAAACGCCTCGAACAAAGCGGCAAAGCGGCTTTCGGCCGGATCTGCGCGGTCCCGCATGGCGCGGTCGCCTGGGTAAAGCAATGCGACGCAAGGTCTGGGCATGATCAGCTCCTTAAAGGCTTACGCGTGCAACAGGCGCCGTGTGTTCGCCTCAGGCCTGCTTCGCCGCGAGCGGCCGGCCTGCGGCTTTCCAGCCATCGATACCGCCGCTCAGGAACCTGGCGTCGACGCCTGCCGCACGCAGGCGCATGGTTGTGGATCGCCCGACTTCGTGTCCGTAGACGCAATAGACCATCACAGGCTTGTCCTTGGGCAACTCCGCTGCCCAGGCGCTCACTTCGGCCGGGTCTCGCCACTGCGCACCGGGTATGAGGGCGTCCGCCTGGTTGAAGACCCCTGCGCGGCGCACGTCCAGAACGTGGGCGCCGGCGAGGTCATCCGCCGTGGCGGCGAACGGCTCGCTCGAGGCTTCCACGGCGGCCTGGTAGCGCTCGTACACGCGCGTCCAGTTGATGTTCTCCATGAAGGCGTCGACATACTGGCCGGCGGCCGCGCCGAAATCCAGGTGATAGGCGTGCTCGTACATGTCGAGCGCGAGGATGGGGATGCCCCCAGCCACCGCGTGTGTGTGGTCCGCAGCCCACTGGTTCACAAGGGTTCCCTCGCGCGGCTGGAATACCAGCAGTACCCAGCCGGAGCCGCCGGCCAAAGCCTTGCCCATGGCGACGAACTCCTCACGCCATCGTTCAACACTCCCGAAGTTCGATTGCAGCGCCAGCACCGCCGCAGGTGCCAGGGGCTCGCCGGTGGCGCCGAGGCAGTCGAAGTACAGCTCGTGCAGCAGCATCGAGTTGGTGGCGATGAGTTCTTCGCGCTTCAGGCCATTGAGGTCGAAGCCGGCCGCAGTCGCGAAAGGCATCTCCCGCAAACGGCCACGGATGGCGTTCAGCCGCTTGACGGCGCCGCTGTAGTTGTTCTGGTGGTGGCTGCGCAGCAGCTTTTCTGAGAGGCCGTTCAGGCCGGCAGGATTGAAGGGTAGATCGTGAATCAGCGCGTCCATAGGTTTACCTTTTAAATAATGTTGCCGAGGCGCAGCACCAGGCCGACGATGCCGGAGACCAGCACGACGGGAATGACACCCGCTTTGAAACGGAACAGCGCCACGGCGGCCGCTAGTCCGATGACGGCTGAAGCCCACTCAAACCGGCCCGGGAAGCCTTGCGGCCAGAGCACGTGATAGGCAAAGAACACAGCGAGATTCACGATCACGCCCACTACGGCGGCTGTGATGCCGGTCAGCGGGGCCGTGAACTTCAGGTTGCCATGCGTGGACTCGATGAAAGGCCCGCCGAGCAGGATGAAGAAGAAAGACGGCAGGAAGGTGAAGAAGGTGACCACCGTCGCCGCGACAGCGCCGGCCAGAAACAGCGACTCGGGACCAAAAATCGCCTTCGTCCAGCCGCCGACGAAGCCGACAAACGCCACAACCATGATCAGCGGCCCGGGTGTTGTCTCGCCAAGCGCCAGGCCATCAATCATCTGGAGGCCGGTGAGCCATTGGTAGTGGTCCACTGCGCCCTGGTAAACGTACGGAAGCACCGCATAGGCGCCGCCAAAGGTCAGTAGCGCGGCCTTGGTGAAGAACCATGCCATCTGCGTGAGCACCGCGTCCCAGCCGAATGCAGCCGTGAGAGCGCCGATGACGGCGACCCACAGGCCCAGGAAGACAACCATGACTTGCCTGACGCGCTTCCAGGTGAAGAGCGCATGCGCGGGCGTGGGCGTGTGGTCATCGATGAGGGCCGGGCCGAACTGCTTGGCCGAAGCGCCGTGGCCGCCGGTCTTGAACTTGTCGGGTGCGTACTTCCCGCCGAAGTAGCCGATGGCGCCCGCCGCGAGCACGATCAACGGGAAGGGCAAGTTGAATGCGAAGATGGAGATGAATGCCGCGGCCGCGATGCCCCATAGCCAGCCGTTTTTCAGCGCGCGGGAGCCAACCCGGAACGCGGCATGCACGACCAGTGCGGTGACTGCGGGCTTGATACCGTAGAACAGGCCGGCGATGGCCGGAACGTGACCGAAAGCCATGTACACCCAGGACAGCGCAATCAGGATGAACAGCGAAGGCAGAACGAACAGCCCGCCGGCGACAATGCCGCCCCATGTCCTGTGCATCAACCATCCGATGTAGGTCGCGAGTTGCTGCGCCTCGGGGCCTGGCAGCAGCATGCAGTAGTTCAGGGCGTGCAGGAAGCGGTTCTCGGAAATCCAGCGCCGGCGCTCCACAAGCTCCTCGTGCATGATGGCAATCTGCCCGGCAGGTCCGCCAAAGCTGATGAAGCCAAGCTTCAGCCAGAAGGCAAACGCCTCTCCCCGTGTGATGGGTTCAGGCGCTGTGTTGTCGAGGATCTGAGCTGTCATTTGGCGGCCTTCAAAGCGGCGTAGAGGGTGTCAAAGAGACCGAATGCGGCTTGCAGCAGCTGGTTGTCGTCCGGGTATTGGGCTTGCAGGCCGCGAACCGTCATCTCGATACCGGGAGCTTCGTCAAGTGGGATGCCGCCGACATCGATGTAGTGGACGAGCTGGGCGAGCCGCGCCAGAACGGGCTCCTTGTCCAGGCCGAAGCTCTTCGCGACAACCTCAAAGGTGACCAAGTCACCCACGTGCGTGAAGGCCGCCCCATCGAAGTCGTAGCCCAGAGCCGACTTGGGGCATTTCTTCGGATCGCCTAGCCAGATGAAGGTTGGCGACTTGTCGACGAAGCGGTGAACCAGCCAGGCCGTGGCGAGGCGATCCACCCATGGGCGCTTGCGGGTAGCCCAGGTTCGGCCTTGATAGTCCTGGATGGAAAGCAAAGAGACAACGGACTTCGTGGGGGCCGGTTCATCCGGCGACAGGTGCAGCTCTATCTCGCGCCGCAGCGTTGCGATGGCGTCAACTGCGCGCGCGCTGTCTTTGCCCGGAAAGAAATCGCTGGCCTGAACTTGTTGCAGTTGCTGCTCAAGGCTGCGCAAGGTCTTATGCAGCTCGGCTTCGGTGGCCTTCCCTATGCCTTTGCGGCTGTCTGTGGCTGCCTGCAGCAGTTCTGCGTACAGCTCGGAGCGGTCGAACAGGGCCCTGAAGTCACGTTCCTGGCCCTCGTCACGCGCGCGCAGCTCGAGCAGGTGGGCGTCGGCTCCTGCGTCGGTGATCGTCCTGGCCAGCTCCCGAAGGGTCAACGCGGACGGCACCGCGGCTGGTAGGACATAGACCCCCTCTCGCAGGGTTCCCGCTCCAGTGGCCTTTAACGCACGCCAGACCCGGACCCGAAGGGCGCTAGGGTTTGTCGGCAGGGTGGCGGTCAAGATAAGCCAATCAGTCATGAATCAATTATCACATGATGTGATAAAAGTTACAAGAGAGATTGAGATGTCGTGGTCCTGGCGTCGGCAGGCGACCCTTTACATGGGGATCTGCGGGGGCGTGTGGAAACGGTCTTGGCGGGGAATCTCTCTGGCCGATCGTTATGGGATTCAAAAAAACAAAGCCCGGTCATTGCCGGGCTTTGTTTCTCCACTCACCCGAACAGGCCGGATTGTTTTTCCATGACCTCTTACCAGTTGACTTCGCGGTCCGGCGTGGCGCCGATGCGGTGGATGGAGAGGTCGGCGCCCTCAAACTCTTCTTCCTGGCTGAGCCGCAAGCCTATCGTGGCCTTGAGGGTGCCGTAGACGGCAAAACCCGCCAGCATTGCCCACGCTACGCCCATCGCGCTGCCGATGAGCTGGGCGCCAAAACTCACGCCGCCCAGGCCGCCAAATGCCTGGCTCCCGAAGATACCGGCCGCAATGCCGCCCCACGCGCCGCACAAGCCGTGCAGCGGCCAGACGCCCAGCACGTCGTCGATCTTCCATTTGTTTTGCGTGAGGGTGAACATCACGACGAACACGCCGCCCGCCACGCCGCCCGTGACCAGCGCGCCCAGCGGATGCATCAGGTCAGAGCCCGCACATACCGCCACCAGGCCGGCCAGCGGGCCGTTGTGCACAAAGCCGGGGTCGTTCTTACCAAAGGCCAGCGCGGCCAAAGTGCCGCCCACCATGGCCATCAGGGAATTGACGGCAACCAGGCCGGAGATCTTGTCGATGGTCTGCGCGCTCATCACGTTAAAGCCGAACCAGCCCACGGTGAGAATCCAGGCGCCCAGCGCCAGGAAGGGAATGTTTGACGGCGGGTGCGCCGACACGGCGCCGTCCTTGCGGTAGCGGTTGCTGCGTGCGCCCAGCAGAATTACCGCCGGCAGCGCCAGCCAGCCGCCCACGGCGTGAACGACGATGGAACCCGCAAAGTCGTGAAACTCCGCGCCTGTCAGCGATTTGATCCAGGCCTGCACACCGAAATGCTGGTTCCAGACGATGCCCTCAAAGAAGGGGTAGACCAGGCCCACGATGACGGCGGTGGCGATGAGCTGCGGGTAAAAGCGCGCCCGCTCGGCAATGCCGCCCGAAATGATCGCGGGAATGGCCGCGGCAAAGGTCAACAGGAAAAAGAACTTGACCAGCTCGTAGCCATTTTTGGCGGCCAGCTGCTCCGCGCCCACGAAGAAGTGAGTGCCGTAGGCCACACCGTAGCCCACTACGAAATACACCACGGTGGACACCGAGAAGTCCACCAGGATTTTGACCAGGGCATTGACCTGGTTCTTTTTACGAACAGTGCCCAGCTCCAGAAAGGCAAAACCGGCGTGCATGGCCAGCACCATGATGCCGCCCAGCAGAATGAACAAGGCGTCCGAGCCCTGTTTTAGTGCTTCCATATGTCCCTCTTCAAATGAAATGTGATGTATTGGTGCGTAATTCGGCTAATTCCAAGAATCGCACCAAATACAAGCAAGAAATGCGCCACAAGTGTGCGAGATGGTCCAGCTGCGGCTCCAGGAGGCTTTCATTCGAAGGTTCGGAGGCTAAGGATATAATGCAGGCTGTCATTGGGGAGTAGCCAGCCTTTCAATCCTGAAAGGGGCTTGCGTCAACAGACTTGTCCTTAGAACCTGTTCTTCTGGACATGGCGCAAGCGGTCTTCGGATCACGCGAGACCTTTGACTGCACAGCCTCCGCTTCAGGCCGGGGATGCCGTGCAGTCATGGGTTTTCGGCCGGAGTCTTTT
>JAJKJM010000119.1 GCA_021153985.1 Polaromonas sp. | reverse complement strand
TGTTTTGACGACAACCCCAAAACCCTGCGGGGAAGGGATTGGGGTAAATTGACCCCCACAAGCGCCGGGATCGCCCGCAGGGCGGCCTTCTATAAAGAGACATCTCCCTTCAGTCACCACCATGCCCAAACCAGCCGCCGCCCGCAAACCCCCTTCCCTCCAGCCGCTCAAAGGCGTGCGCGTGTTGAGCCTGGCGCTCAACCTGCCCGGCCCGGCGGCCTTGATGCGTTGCCGCGAGATGGGCGCCAGCTGCGTGAAGCTCGAACCCCCACCGCCCCAGGGCGCACCGGCAGGCGCATCGGGCGACCCGATGAAGCACTACAACCCCACCGCGTATGCCGCGTTGCACGCCGGCGTGCGCACCGCCCCGGTCGATCTCAAGACCGAGGCCGGCCAAAAGAAATTGCACAGTGAGCTCGCCAAAACCGATGTACTGATCACCTCGTTCCGGCCGTCGGCACTGGTCAAGCTGGGCCTGACATGGAAGGCCTTGCAAAAACAGCATCCCCACCTGAGCCAGGTCGCCATCGTCGGCAGCCTGGGTGAGCGCGCCGAAGAGCCCGGCCACGACCTCACCTACCTCGCTGAAAACGACCTCATCACCGGCCTCAACTTGCCCGCGACGCTGTACGCCGACATGGGCGGCTCGCTGATGGCCAGCGAGGCCGTTCTGCAGGCGGTAATGCACCAGCGCAGCAAAGGCAAGGGCGTGTACCTGGAAGTCGCCCTGTCCGGCGCCGCAGCCTATATGGCCCTGCCGCGCGCCTGGGGCCTGACGCAAGACGGCTCGGCCGTGGGCGGCGGGCACGCGGGCTATCGCGTGTATGCCTGCAAGGACGGCCGCGTCGCCGTGGCGGCGCTGGAGCCGCACTTTGCGGCCAGCCTGTGCGAGGCCGCGGGCGTGCAGGCCTCGGGCATGAAAGCCATGTTTGCGCCCGCCACACACGAGGCGATCGAGGCCTGGCTTAAAACCAGGACACGCAAAGAGCTGGACAAGCTTGCGGTGCAGCAAGACATCCCGCTGTACACGCTATCAAATCAATAGCTGAAGGTGCACGCTCCGCCTTGGCTAGCGGCCAGTTTCGCTTAAGAAATTGGCCGCTTTGCCAAACCTGCCGTGTCAGGCGGGACGCCGCGCCAACACCACCATCGCCGCCCCCAGCAGCACCGCGCCCACGCCTTGCTGCGCGGTCAGCGGCTCGGCAAACAGCCATGCGGCGGCAACAGCAGCCACTAAAGCTTCAACCAGCGTGCCCACCACCGTGGCGGTGGGCGACAGCCGCCGCGCACTCCAGGCAAACGCCAGGTAGGCGATCGAGGTGGTGAAGACACCGGTGTAGCCCACCTGCAGCCAGGCGGTTGTGTGCTGCGGCCAGCTGATGCCTTGCGCGGCGGCGATCACGAACATTAGCAAGGCAGCGGCGCTCATGCTCCAGGCCGAAGCCGTCACTGCCGGGATATGCGGCGGCATGCGCGCATTGCCCAGCACCACCAGCGAATACAGGCCCGCCGACGCAAACGACCAGGCCAGGCCCGCCGCATAGCGAACCGGCAGGCTCAGCGCTTCACCGGGCCAGACGATCAGGCCCACGCCCAGCAAGGCGAGGCCGAGCGCCAGCAGCAGCCGGCCGCTGACGCGCTCATAGCCGCGCAGCACCGACAGCAAGGCGACGATGAGCGGCGCGCAGCAAATCGAAATCACTGTGGGCAATGCCGCGCCGATATGGCTGACGCCGATAAACCAGCTCGTGACATTCATCGCCATGGCCAGGCCGGTGCCAACGACGAGCGCCCTGCTCCGCCATGGCAGATTCCGCCACAAGGCTGCCTGTGGTGCAGCAGCCATTTGCCGCCAATGCCACCACCACAAAAGCGGCAGGCCCAACGCAAAGCGCGCCAGAGACAGGCTGTAAGGCGTCATGCCCCCGGCCATCACAGACTGGGCAACCAGGGCGCCCACACCCCACAAGACGCCCGCCAGCAGGACGCCACCCCAGGCCAGGGCGGCCGATGTTTGGGTTTTCATGAAAGAAGCTCTCCATCCGTGCGCCTGCTGCAAGCGGATTACCGCAAGAAAAAAGCAGGCAGGCGCGTCAACTCAAGGCCGCACGCGGTTCATCAAGAACGGCGCGGCCAATGGGCGCAGTCCGGCGTCAAGCCGGATGCATCACAGAGTGACGGAGGGAGGAGAAAGCTGGAGGTGCATGGGTCGAATGATAACGAAGACCGCCGGATCAGGCTGGCGCAGCGGTGCGCCGCTGCCAGGGGCGCTCAAACACCTGCCTGACGAAGGCATACAAGGCCCACAGCAACAACAGAGGAATCACCAGCGTCTGCAGCACAAAAATCACGATGAGCCGGATGATGTGCTCGGTGGCTTGCTCGGCTGCGCGCTTGAGGTTTTCCATGTGCTTTGTCACGTCACCGTTTTTGGCCAGCCAGTCTTTCAGGGTCTCCACCATGCCGCGGTTGTCGGGCGCGGCAGCCACGGCGGGATTGAGCTTGTCGGTCTGGCCCGCCGTGTTGTCGATCAGTTGCTGGCTGGCGGCGTAGTCGGCCGACAGGAATTTTTGCCACAACAAGTCGCTGCCCAAGGTGACCACCGGCACCGCAAAACGCAGCATCAGCAAGATCACCAGCAGCCGCGACAGCCACAAAGGCACCTGCGCCCCGCGCATGTAGCACCACCACCAGCCCAATGCGGCAGCGCTGAGCGCCAGCGACACCGGCCAGTAGCTGCCGATGCTGATCAAGGCTTTCTGGATGCCGAAGGCCACACTGGCCGCGAGCATGAGGTGCGAGAACTGCTCCACCAGGTCGTTGACGGGGTCGAGAATCTGCCCTGGCGCGAAGGTCACGCCCACGCCGAAGGGTTGCACCGAGGCTTCAGTGCCCTGCGCGACGGAGATCACGGCATTGAGCAACCTCGCGGTCGCGAAGCTCACCAGCGCGCGCTTGAGGCCGGCATCGACCTGCTGCATCGCGGGTGCGTCCAGCGGCGCCAGCCAGGCGCAGGCCGCGAACGCCGCCATGGTGAAGGCCGCAAGGGCTCGGCGTATAACAGGCATGGCGATGGACATGGATTTCCTGTGGATGTGCAGCGTGATAAGCATCTTGCCAGAAAGGCGTACGGTGGGCCGGCTGCTGCGCAGCGTTTCGTTTTATGGGCTTGGGCCTGCACTCTCCAGTCCCGCAGGCCGCAGGTATTCACGCACCATGGCGCGTGCCCGGTGGATGCGGCTTTTCGCCGCCGGACGGGAGAGCCGCAGGCGCTCGGCAATCTCGGTGATGGTGAGTTGCTCCATGTCGCGCAGCAAAATCACCTCGCGGTAGTCCAGCGGCAAAGACTCCAGCGCGCGAACCAGGTCGATGCGCAACTCGTCTTGCGGAATCCGGGCAAAGTATTTGCCTTCGTCATGCAGCGAAAGCGCTTCAGTCCCGCGCATCAGCGCCAGCGCCGGCAGCATGCACAGCCGCGCGATCACCCGAAACATCCACCCGGCCAGGGCGCCGGCATCGCGCACGGTGCCCACGCGGCGGTAGAGGATGATGAGCGCCTCCTGCACCACGTCCTCAATGGCGGAACCACGGTGGCATTGATAGCGGGCGTAACGGCGGGCGTCCGGCTGAAGCTGCCGCAGCAGCAAAGCCAGCGCAGCCGGGTCACCCGCCTGCGCCGCGGCAAACGTGGCGGCCGTGATGGCCGTCATCGCGGGCCGGGCCCTTCAAGTTTGCGCCCCAGCATGGCGCAAGCCGGGCAAAAGCCGAACACTCCCGTCACGACTGTCACGGCGCCGGCGCCCGCCGCCATCAGGCCGAGCGGCGTCAACCCCAGGACAAACAGGCCGCAGCCAGCCATCAGGGCACCGGACACACCACGCGCCCAACGTTCTTTGGGCCCCACATTTTTGCGATAGAACATTGCATTTCCTTTGGCTGCCGTAAAAAACACGGCATCGCTGCAAGGAGGGCTTGCTCCGGCAAAAGGATTCAGGTTTTGGAAAATATGTTGGGGATGAGGCACCTGCCAAGCTTAGCCTGCCCAGTTTTTACGCCTTCCCCCGCTGGGGGAAGCTTGGGATGGGGGCCGGCAGCGTTTGATGTTTCGCTGCGCTTGTTGGGACGCCGCCGGCCCCCACCCCTGCCCTCCCCCAGCGGGGGAGGGAGTAAGAACCGGTGTGCGGGGCGACGAAGGCTGCGTTTATGGAAGTAATCCGGTTATTACTCCTTCCCCGCTGGGGGAAGGTTGGGATGGGGGCCGGCAGCGCTTGATGTTTCGCTGCGCTTGTCTGGACGCCGCTGGCCCCCACCCCTGCCCTCCCCCAGCGGGGGGAGGGAGTAAGAACCAGTGTGCGGGGCGACGAAGGCTGCGTTTATGGAAGTAATCCGGTTATTACTCCTTCCCCCGCTGGGGGAAGGTTGGGATGGGGGCCAGCAGCGCTTGATGTTTCGCTGCGCTTGTTGGGGCGCCGCTGGGCCCCCACCCCTGCCCTCCCCCAGCGGGGGAGGGAGCAAGAGGGCTCGATCAGGATCTGTTGGTGTGCCTGGTTTGCAGACCGATTTGCTATCGATTCAGGAGCAACTTGCCCAGGTATTTACTGGGCTGGATGCCAATTTTGCTCACAAAAAAAGGCCTCGGAGAGGCCTTTTTGATGGAAGATGCCGCAGGGCTTAGCGGCCCTTGCGACCGCCAGGCTTGCCGCCCGCGCCCTGCGCCAGCGGGGGCAGACCCGTGTGGCGGGTCAGCAAACGGCCCTTGACCACTGGCGAGGCTTTCACCGTGGTGGCCGTGCCGGTCGAGTTCTTGCGCCGCGCGCTGGTGTAGCTGCCGTCGGTCATCGGCTGGAAGGTCGGGATCAGGTGGTGCTTGCCATTGCCGATCAGGTCGGCCCGGCCCATGGCCTTGAGAGCCTCGCGCAGCACCGGCCAGTTGTTGGGGTCGTGGTAACGCAGGAAGGCCTTGTGCAGCCGGCGGCGGCGCTCGCCGCGCACGATGTCCACCGTCTCGCTGTCGCGCGTGATCTTGCGCAGCGGGTTCTTGTTGGTGTGGTACATCGTCGTGGCCGTGGCCATCGGGCTCGGGTAGAAGGTTTGCACCTGGTCGGC
>JAJKJM010000118.1 GCA_021153985.1 Polaromonas sp. | reverse complement strand
TGCGCCGAGGAGCGGAGGTTCAGGCGGATCAGGGATCGCGTTGTTTGAGCCGAAGGCGAGTTTAGCGAGACCCCGCCTGAACCGAGCACCGCAGGTTGCCCCGGAGCGAAGCGCAGGGGACGCAGCAAGTAGGGTCGCCTTTTCTTTTGCTTACTTTACTTTTGGCGAAGCAAAAGAAAAGTGAGTTGCCGCCGGGCAACCCCCGGCCAGCCGCCCTCAGCAAAGCGCGCAAAGGCCGAAACAAAACAATCCGACCAAAGACTTTCCGAAAAAAACTGAATCCACCCCACCCCACCCCGCGTATTCCAAACCACAAGCCCACATTTATCCAAACTCCCACACCTCCTAATACCCCCCAGCCCAATCATGCGCAAAACCCTCTACCCCCTTCCCCTGCTCGCAGCACTGCTGATCACCACAGCCGCCCACGCCGACACCGGCAAGCTGCTCCTGACCGGCGGCGTCAGCACCATCGAAGGCGCGGCGGGAGGTGGCCTCACGCCCTGGGCTGTTGTCGGCAGCAATGCCACGGCGGATGAGATCGGCGGCTCCGCCTACATCACCCACGCCGGCACCGGCGACTACGGCCTGAATGTGTATGGCGCCGCGGTCGGCATCCACGACCGCTATGAGCTGTCGATCGCGCAGCAGGATTTCAACACCCGCGGCACCGGCGTGGCGCTGGGCCTGCCGGGGCTGCACCTGAAGCAGACCATCGTGGGCGCCAAGGTACGCGTGCTGGGCGACGCCGTCCTGGACAGCGACACCCTGATGCCGCAGGTGGCGGTGGGCGTGCAGTACAAGACGCTGGGCTCGACCGGGCTGGACCCAACCTTCAATGCACTGGGCGCCAAACGCCATGGCGTGGACGTGTATGTCAGCGCGACCAAGCTCTTCCTCGGCCAGAGCCTGCTGCTTAACGGCACGCTGCGCGCGACCAAGGCCAACCAGAACGGCCTGCTGGGCTACGGCGCGACGCTGGGCGGCAATGAAGACAAGTACACGCTGCAACCCGAATTCTCGATCGCTTACCTGGTGAGCAAAAACATTGCCATCGGCGCCGAATACCGCTTCATGCGCAACAAGCTTGAAAGCGCGGGCCGGGCCGCCGGCCTGGGCAATGGCCTGCGCTCTGAAGACTGGAAAGACATCTTCATTGCCTGGGCGCCTTCGAAAAACTTTTCGCTCACCCTGGCCTATGTGGACCTGGGTGTGATCGTCCCGGCCACCACGGTCGGCCGCAAGCAGACCGGCTATTACGTGTCGGCCCAGGTGGCCTTCTAAACACCGCTTCCATTCCTTTCTTCATTTATTTCGGGAACAGTCATGAAAAACCTTTTTGTTTCTTTGGCCCTCGCAGCAGGCCTGCTGATGGCCGGGGCCGGATCCGCATTGGCCCAGACGGCGCCCAAAGACGACCAGCTCTACAAAGCCTTTGGCGAGAAGCCCGGCCTCGTCTCACTGATGGACGACTTCATGGTGCGGCTGCTGGCCGACCCACGCACCGGCCCGCACTTCAAGCCCGCCAACCAGCAGCGCGTGAAAGAGCAACTGGTGGACCAGCTTTGCGCCCTGAGCGGCGGCCCGTGTGTTTACAAGGGCGCCGACATGAAAAGCTCACACGCCAACCTCGACATCAAAAAGTCTGACTTCCATGCGCTGGTGGAAGTGCTGCAGCAAAGCATGGACGCCAAAGGCATTCCGTTTCGCAAGCAAAACGAGATGCTGGCCCTGCTGGCGCCGATGAACCGCGACATCATCACACCACCTGAAACAGCGGCCAAGCCATGAAAGCACTGGTACGGCTCACGGCGATTGCAGCGCTTTTATCGGCCTTCGGCGCATCGGCCCATGCGGGCAACCTCGTCGTGTCGGTGATCGACAAGGACGGCAAGCCTGTGCAGGACGCCGTGGTGGTGGTGGCACCGGCCAACAAAACCGCCCTGCCCAAAACGCCTCTGGCAACGCAGGCCACCATCAGCCAGGAAAAGATGCAGTTCATCCCTGCGGTCACCGTGGTGTCTGTGGGCTCGAAAGTGAATTTCGTCAACAACGACCCGTGGGACCACCATGTGCGCAGCTCGCCTGCGGGCATGGGCCAGTTCAGCGCGACGAACGCGGGGTTTGAGCTGCGGCTGGAAGGCAAACCGGACGGCAAGCCTGCCAAGTCCACTGAAATCACGCTGAACAAGGCCGGCGTAGTCGGCGCTACGTTGCTGGGCTGCTTTATCCACGGCTCAATGCGCGGCTACATCTATGCGAGCGAATCTCCCTGGACTGCCAAAACCAGCTCAGAAGGCATCGCCACATTTGAAGACCTGCCCGAAGGCGGCGCGCAGCTCAAGGTCTGGCATGCCGACCAGCTGGTAGATATCGCCCCGCAACAGGTCACGGTGGGCGCCGTGCTGGCGAAGAATGTGATGCAGCTCACAGTGGTGCCAAGGCGGCGCAGGTCGTGAACGTGCAGCAGGTGTCAATAAACAACGCCAACCAGCAATGGGGTTTTAGCTCAAACCCCGATCTGTTAATCTGGCCGCCCGATTGAAAATCGGCCCAGTCTCACGATCCTCCAGCAATCACAAAATTTCGCTTGATATACCGACCCGACATCGACGGCCTGCGAGCTCTGGCAATCATTTTGGTGGTGCTGTTCCATGCCTTTCCGGGGCTGTTCCCTGGCGGCTTCGTTGGAGTCGACATCTTTTTTGTGATATCCGGCTATCTCATCACCGGCATCATCATTGAGGCCCAGGCGAGAGAGAGCTTCAGGCTTGCTGACTTCTACTCTCGCCGCATAAAGCGGATATTCCCGGCCTTGATCGTCGTGATGGCCTGCTGCCTGCTAGTGGGCCGGTGGGTGCTTATGCCGCAGGAGTATCAACGCCTGGGCCAGCACGCGCTGGCAGGGGCAGCCTATGTTTCAAATTTCCTGCTGTCGACTGAAGCAGGATATTTCGATTTTTCGTCCGAAAGCAAGCCATTTCTGCATCTGTGGTCACTGAGTATTGAAGAGCAGTTTTACCTCATCTGGCCTTTGGCCCTGATGCTGGCATCGCGTCAAAAATTTGACACGAAGAAATTGACCTTGCTACTGCTCATTGCATCATTTTCCCTGAATGTGGCAATGGTCGAGAGATGGCCGACAATTACCTTCTACAGCCCGGCTTCTCGCGCATGGGAATTGCTGGTCGGGGCTTTTCTGGCCCACCTTCATCTGCAAAAGAAAGTTTGGGCGACTAAGAATCCCAATCTTGTAGCGTTCTGCGGAGCCGCCCTGATTGCCTGGGCGCTGGTCGAGTCTCACGCGGGAATGCAGCTTCCAGGGTGGCAGGCGCTTTTCCCGGCTATTGGAGCGGCTTGCCTCATCGCCAGCGGCAACGAAGCCTGGATTAACCGCCGCATACTGGCGGCAAGACTGCCTGTATTCATCGGCTTGATCAGCTATCCGCTTTATCTTTGGCACTGGCCCTTGCTGTCGTTCGCCAGAATCGTGGAAGAACGGCCAGTCAGCGAAGAAGTGCGGGTGGCGATCATCGTTCTAAGCCTGGCGCTCGCTTGGGGTACGTATCGATTTATAGAAAAGCCAGTCAGAGACGGGAAAACCCGGAAACTGATCGCTGGACTGGGTGCAGCCCTGGCCTTCACAGGATTTGCCGGCTTTCAGATCCATTCACATTCGGGCGTCCCGAAATCGGACCCGACAAAATGGGGAAGCAAATGGGCGCCTACCCGTGAATGCCAGAAGGCATTCGGCGAAGAATTTTGGGATTTCTGTTCCATCTACGATTCGAACAAAAGACCCACCGTCCTCTTGCTGGGTGACAGCAATGCAAACCAGTTCTTTCCCGGGCTTTCCCTTGCCTATGCCAAGGATGGAGACAACTTGCTGAATCTTGGGCACGGATTCTGTCCCCCGCTCCTGGATATAAATGTCACCGCCGGGAACAACAAGATGCCTTGCAACGCCGTCGCCGAAAAAGCTATCGCGCACGCGGTCAATGATCCGTCGATCAGGACCGTTGTCCTCTCCATGATGGGAGAGGGCTACGCCGAAGGCCGTCGGTCCGCCACACCTACCAATCCCGGCTTCATCCGGATATCCAGCATCACCGAACCAGCCTTGAGCACGAACCTCGCCGTCCTGGAGCACTCGATGCGGATGACGCTGGCCCGCCTGTCGGCCGCGAACAAAAAAATCGTGCTCCTGATCAGCGTGCCGATGCTGGACTTTAATCCCCGGACTTGTGTGGCTTCCCGGCCCTGGCGTATTACGCCCCTCCAGTTGAAAACCCCGTGCGCAGTGCCACAGAGCGAGGCGAAGGCGCGGGGCAAATCATTTGGTTTGATTGTCAATAAAGTTGCGCGGGACTTCCCCAAGGTCACGGTCGTCGATTCCGCCCAGGAGTTATGCGACGGCGACAACTGCTGGGCATTGAGGGATGGAAAGCTGCTCTATCGCGATGCAGGACACCTGGGGGTTGATGGCTCAATGTACCTGGCGGAGCGCTTGATGCCCAAGCTCCAGTGAAAGCCGGCCCGCCTGGTTCGGCGAAAGAACATACATCAACTGTTGCGCCCCGGCAGGCAATTCTTTCTGTTCCAGCTGGTGCATTTCGCTACTGAGGCTTTTTTCGCCAATCTTGAGTAACGTGGCCAAGCCTTAGTCTTTCTGCGAGCCATCCTCCAGCGGCGCCAGTTCGGATGAATAAACCCTGTCGCCGATCTGCAGCGCCCGGCCCTTTTGCCATGCGTCCTCGAACGCGGCGAGTTCCTCCGCCGTCGCGCGCTCACGGCGCACAGGCGGCGGCCGCGAGGGTGCGGGCGCAGGCGCAGGCACTGCCTCTTCGCTGCGCAAAGCTGCGGGCCGGCTGGGCTCAAAACCGCGTATGTGCTCGTTGACCTTCCAGTAAACACCCATGACCAGCAGGTCATAACGCACCGCGGCGTTTTTGGCGATGGCCGAGCCCAACGCGGCCAGCTGCTCAGGGCGCCCTTCGCGGTTGTGCAGGAAATCAGTCGACAGGTCCACCATCACGAGGTACTGGTGGCCGCGCTTGTCGATGCGCATCACACGGAACTTGTAGCTGGCCGACAGGATTCCGTGCGCCTGCATCGTGACCTTGACGGCCTCGTACAGCATCTCGCGCCTGAACTCCATGCGCTCGTCCAGGTTCATCTTGACGGGCGCGGTCTCGGGCCCGGCCGCGCCGGGTGTGGGGGTTTTGCTGGGGCTAAAAAGATTTTTGAGCACGGTCATACTGCGGTGGTGGATCAAGAGTTTTTGGCGGTGAAGAACACGTAGTCGGCGGTGTAGCCTTCCTTGATGCGCTTGCCGCTATCGGCCGCTACGGCGCAACCCCCGGCCGGTGCGTTGCCGCCTTCAGTGTTCAGGCGCTGCACGCTGGTGACGCCGGCCATCTTGCCGGGTGTGCCGGCGGACCTGGCCGTGAGCAGCAGCAGCGGAATGTCGCTGGGGCGGGCCGCATCGGCGCGGGCCTTCACGGTACCTATCGTCTTGCTGCCGTCCAGGGCTGCCCAGTTGGGGCCGGCGCCGTGTGTGCCGACTTTTTCGTCTTTCTGGTTGAAGAGATCCGCCTCGGGTGCGACAAACACCCAGGCCCAGCCGCCCTTGGCGGATGCGCGGCATTCATAAATCTGCGAACCCACGGCATGCCAGGTGAAGGCGGCGCGTTCGTTGTCGGCGGGCTGGAGCGCGGCGGGCGCCGGTTTGGAATCGGCCTGGGCAGCCGGGCCGGTGGCGCAGGCGCTCAGCAAGCCCGTGCACACCATGGCGGCCACAAAGCCGGCATTGAGCCTGGTGAATTGAGCGACAGTTTGAATCGATTTCATGGCGATCTCCTGGGAGGAGTCCTGCCCATACTGACAGGCCTCCGGTTTTAAAAAAAGTAAAAAAGAAGCAAAAAAGGCGGTAAAAAAACCTTTAATCCGGTGGCCGATGAACGGGGGGATGTGGGCCGGTCTGAGGCCGGCCTACCCGGGACAAACGCCGGCGGATGCAGATTGGATGCAGGCTTTTGAAAAAAATGTCTCTTCTGCCCCGGCATATGCCGCGCAGGCGGAACTCCCTATACTCAGCCGCATGAAACCGGACCTTGACGCCGATACCCGCAGCCTGCAGGCGCTGATCGCTGCTGCGGCGCAGGGGGACCACGCCAGCTTCGCCCGCATCTATGAGCGCACCCACACGCATCTGTTTGGCGTTGCCGTACGTATATTGGGACAAGGACAGGCGGCCGAAGATGTGCTGCAAGAGGCGTATGTGAGTATCTGGAAAAGCGCAGCCGGCTACCGCAGCGAGGTGGACGGCCAACCCATTCAACCCATGACGTGGCTGATCGCCATCGTCCGCAACAAGGCGCTTGACGCCTTTCGCTCACGCGCGCGCCGCAAGGAAACCGAATTGCCCGAGTCCGGCGACGTGGGCGAGGAAGACACCGAGACCACGGCCGCCCCCGCCCCGAGCGCGGCGCAGCTGTTTGAGCAAGCCACCGAGGCGCTGCATATAGAAGGCTGCATGAACGCGCTGGAAGGCAGCCACCGGCAAAGCCTGGCGCTGGCCTATTACCAGGGCTTGTCGCACACCGAGGTGGCCGCGCAGATGGGCGCACCGCTGGGCTCGGTGAAGGCCTGGATACGGCGCGGGCTGGAAAAGCTCAAGGGCTGTTTGGCCGCGCAAGGGGTGGTGGCATGAGATACACCCACCCTGAATTGCTCGAGCACCTTGCATCGAGCTATGTGCTGGGTACGCTTTCGCGCGGCGCGCGCCGCCGCTTTGAACGCCTGCAGCGCGACCGCGCCGATGTACGCGTACTCGTCACGCAGTGGGAGGCACGGCTGGGCCAACTGGCTGTGTCGGTGCCGGCGCACACGCCGTCACCCAAGGTGTGGGCTGCGATTGCGGCGCGCACCCAGCCACGTGCATCAGAACAAGCTGCCAAACCGTCCTGGCTGGGTTGGCTCAAGCCTGCAGGGTTTGGCTTTGGCGGCCTGGCCGCCGGGGTGATTGCCGCGAGCGCCTTCTTTATCGCCGTGCCCACGCTGTTTTTGTCGAGCGACCAGCTCGCGATGCGTTCGGGTGAAAGGCTGCCGCAAAGCTATGTGGGCCTGCTGACCGACGCGCAAGGCAACGGCAAGTTGCTGGTGAGTTCGCTGCGCCACGGCAAGACCATGACGGTCAAGGTCATAGGCCCGATCACACCGCCCGCCACGGGCCGGCTGGTGCTATGGGCCGTGCCGGCCAGCGGTCCGGCATTTTCGCTGGGTGCCATGCCCACGAGCGGCTCGGCGGTTTCCATGCTGCCCGATACGTCGGAAAAACTGCTGTCCAAAGTCAGCAAGCTGGTGGTGACGCTGGAGACAGACGCCAACCCGGCCAAGCCCGGCGAGACGGTGGTGTTCAGCGGCAACTGCGCGAAATTGTGGTGAGCCCGTCACCGCACGCCGACACAACCGCTTTTGCCTCACGATTCTCTTTCTTGCGTTCCATCTGTGAAATCTGCGTAATCTGCGGATTCAGTTTTATCCGCAGATTACGCAGATGAACTCAGATTAAAGGCAGTCCAGGGCAGTAGCTGGCGCAGAGTGCTGCACTTCGTCCGGCCCGCCCCATTGCCGCCATTACAAATAAATACGAAGTCCCCTGCATCCAATATCGCTGTCATTCCGTTTGTATAAGGTGCTGACTTGCAGCGCATCTCAATCAACCGATATTCAAGGAGCCCGACATGACGACTTTTTCCATCCGCAACTTCATCGCATTGCCTGTGATCGCCCTGGCCCTGGCCGGCGCCGCGGTGGCAGCCGACATCCAGACCACGCCGGCGCAAAACGCCCAGATCGACGACTTCGCGGCCGGCAAAAAAGCCATTGATGCCAAGAACTGGCCTGAAGCCGTGAGCAGCTTCAACAAGGTCGTGGCCAAGAACCCGAAGAACGCCGATGCCTATAACTACCTCGGCTACTCCAACCGCTGGATGGGCAAGTACGACGAAGCCTTTGCCGCCTACGGCAAGGCGCTGGCGCTGGACCCGAAGCATAAGGGCGCGCTGGAGTACTCAGGCATCGCTTACCTGAAGACCAACCAGAAAGACAAGGCCGACGCGCAGTTGGCCAAGCTGCAGGCGATTTGCGCCGGCTGCGAAGAAACCCGCGACCTGGCCAAGGCCGTGGCTGAGTACAAGCCTGCTGCGAAATAAGCGGTGACTCGCTGCCATTGCGGTGCCGCGCGCTGCAATGGTTTTTTTATTGCCGTTCACGATCAGGTCATGACGCCTGAAATGCGCGAGCGCTGATGACTTCAAGGACAACAACAATGACTCAAACCAGCCGTATCAAATACCTGCGTATCGCCCTGATCGCGGTAGGACTGATCTTCACTTTCGGCCTGTACCCGCTCACCGTGCTCTGGCCTTCCGGCTGGTCGTGGCACACCGAGGGACGTTCGCACTACCTTGAGATGATCCTCGCGCTGTACGCAACGCTCGGGGTCTTCCTCATGCTGGCATCGCGTAACCCCAAGGCGCACCTGAGCCTTATCTGGTTCGTCGTCTGGTCCAGCATCGTGCACGGCGGCGTGATGGCCGTGCAGTCGTTTGAGGGCCACCACAACATGGGCCACCTGTGGGGCGATGTGCTGGCGCTGTTCGTCGTCGCGGCGGTGCTGGCTTGGCTGACGCCACGCGATGCCTGAAGGAGAGAATTCCATGACACATCCCGCTTCGCGGCTTCTGCCGTTTGCTCTGTTTTTGATAGCCGCTTGCTCAATATCCACCTGGGCTGCAGCCGGAAATCTCTCAGTGCAAGTGCTCGACAAGGAAGGCAGGCCGGCGCCCGACGCGGTGGTGGTGGTCGTTCCCGCCGCCAAAACCGGCACGCCCAGGAACCCGCTGCCGGCGCAGGTGACGATCTACCAGGAAAAGATGCGCTTTGTGCCGGCCGTGAGCGTGGTGGCCGTGGGTGCCAAGGCCCAGTTTGTGAACAACGACCCGTGGGAACACCATGTGCGTGGCTCGGCAGCCGGCGCGGCGCAATTCAACGCGGGTGCCGGCGAAGGCTTTGAGCTGCGCCTGGACGGCAAGCCCGAAGGCAAGCCGGCCAAGACGGCCGACGCCACTTTCACCAAGGCCGGCGCGGTGCTGCTGGGCTGCCACATCCATGGCTCCATGCGCGGGCATGTGTATGTGAGCGAATCGCCCTGGGCTGTGTTGACGAATGCCGACGGTGTGGCGCAGCTTGAGCAATTGCCCGAAGGCGCTGCGCAAATCAAGGTCTGGCACGCCGACCAGCTGATCGACATTGCGCCGCAGGCCTATACGGTGACGGCTTCGCCCGGTACGCTGACTTTGCAGTTGAGCGTAGTGCCACGCCGCCGCCGGATCTAGAGCCACTCCAAAACCCTCCTGGCGTTGTTGCGCCGCCTTGCCGTGCTGTATCTGATCGCCGGAACGTTTTGACGCTTTTTTCACGTTTCGAGGGCCACTTCCAGCCTGATAAGGCGTTGACAGAAGCTTTCACGAAACTTACATTGAAGTTTCCGCACGGAGGCTTTATGTCAGCTGACCCTCGCAACCTTGACGCCCACACCCGGCCGCCGCAATGGCACCACATCACGCTGGAGCAGTTGCACCGCGTCAAGGACTGGCGCGAGGCGCGGCGGGCGGAGCACCCTGTCGAGTGCCAGGTCTGGGAGCTGGTGCTGACGGGCTGGCTGATGGGCTGGATGGGTTGGCTGCCGGCTTATACCTTTGAGGCGGCCTGGGCTTACCCGCTGTGCCTGCTGGGCACGCTGGCGCCGCGGCTGTATGTGTATGCGCGGGCGCGGGCGCATGCGGCGGGGCGTCTCAGGTGTGACTGGCTTGACCTGGTAGCCTGAACTAGAGTGGAGGCATGAACGCCACCACCCCACCTTCCCTCACCTGCTTCACGCTCTCCACCACCGGCCACGTCGCCCACCTGGTGCTGAACCGCCCCGAGGCGATGAACACCATGCACCCGACCTTCTGGCGTGAGCTGGATGCGGTGCTGACGCATATCCACAAAGCCGGCGAGGCGCGCGTGCTGGTGATCTCCAGCACCGGCAAACATTTCAGCGCCGGCATGGCGCTGGAAACTTTCGGCAGCGAGATCGCCCTGGACGACAGCAGCCCCGAGGGCCGCGCCGCCGTCTTCGACATGCTGGGCGACATGCAGGCCACCTTCACCAAGCTGGAAACGCTGCGCATTCCGGTGATCGCCGCCATCCAGGGCGGCTGCATTGGCGGCGCGGTGGATATGGTGACGGCCTGCTGCCTGCGCTACGCCACGGCCGACGCGTTTTTCTGCATCCAGGAAATCAACATCGGCATGGTGGCCGACGTGGGCACACTGCAGCGACTGCCCAAGCTGGTGCCGCTGGCCGTCGTCAAGGAACTGGCCTACACCGGGCGCCGGCTGCCGGCCGCCAAGGCGCTGGGCTACGGCCTGGTGAACGAGGTGTTTGATTCAGCCGAAGCCATGCTGGCAGCGGCGATGCAGTGCGCCAGCGAGATCGCCACCAAGCCGCCGGTGGCGATCTGGGGCACCAAGCAGGCCATTCACTACACACGCGACCATTCGGTGGACGATGCACTCAAGCAGATGGGCTGGTTGCAAGGCGCGATCTGGAGCAACGCGCATGTGCGCGAAGCGGTGACGGCGATGAAGGAAAAGCGTGCGGCGAATTTTCCGGCGCTGTCACCCATCAAAAATTTCAATGAATTCGGGCTCTAGCCCAATCAGGGCATTGGCCTCTAGCTACTAATTTAATAGCAACAAGCTCCCTCTTGCCAATCGAATTTCTGAATTAATCTGCGTAAATCTGCGTAAATCTGCGTAATCTGCGGATAAAAATCTTCATCCACAGATTACGCAGATTTACGCAGATTGAAAACCAGATGCAATTCAGTGCCGGACCTACTGCCGCGCCGTTCGCACTGACACCGGCAGCGCCTGCGGATGACTCGTGCGAAACGGGTTGATGTCCAGCCCGCCGCGCCGTGTGTAGCGTGCATACACCGACAGCTTGATCGGTTTGCAACGCGTCCAGATGTCCATGAAGATGCGCTCGACGCACTGCTCGTGGAACTCGTTGTGGTTGCGAAAGCTCACCAGGTATTGCAGCAGGCCTTCCTGGTTGATCTGCGGGCCGGCGTAGCGGATCTGCACACTGCCCCAGTCGGGCTGGCCGGTAACGAGGCAATTGCTTTTGAGCAGGTTGCTGGTGAGCGTCTCTTCCACCGGCGCTTCGTCGAATTCGGCAAACAGCAGCTCGGGCGCGGGCTGGAAGTGAATGCATTCCACGTCAAGCCGGTCCAGGTTGAGGCCGTCCAGCTCATGCACCGGCTCGCGGTCAAACAGCTCGGGGCCCAGTGTCTTGATGCCGATGCCGGCGCCGACCACGGCGTTGAGGTCAGCGCGAATGCGTTCGCGCACATCGCGCGCATCGGCAAAACGTGTGTTGTTAAAGCTGTTGAGGTAAAGCTTGAAGGATTTGCTCTCGACGATGTTGGGTGACTCGCAGGGCACGGTGATGTGCGCCAGCGCCACCTGCGGCTTGCCGCGCATATTGAGCCAGCTGAGCTCAAACGACGTCCACATGTCGGCACCGAAGAAAGGCGGCGCGCCGGTGATGCCGATTTCAGTGCGCTTGCCTTCGCGCGGGATCGGGAAGAGCAGCGAGGCGTCGTACTGGTCGATGTAGGCAGACTGCTTGCCGAGCTGGGATTGTTCTGGGGTGTTCATGGGGCCATTTTCGCAGTTGAGTACAGACAGCCGGCAATTCACTTGCCTAGACCCCATGACCGCAAAGGCCAGCGTCCGGGCCGGCGGGTATTGCTCCTTCCCCCGCTGGGGGAAGGTTGGGATGGGGGCCACCCCGCGCCTGATGCAATGGCCGGCTTTAGATCGCAAGCTGCCGGGCCCCCATCCCTGCCTTCCCCCAGCGGGGGAAGGAGAAAGAGAATTCACTTCTACGTAGAGGCAGTGGCCTTGAAGTGAGGAATCATGAACGCCAGCAAACGCTCAACAACGCCCGGCGGCAAGTCATGCCCCATGCCTTCTATGCTCTCAAAGCGCGCACCGGCGATGCGTTTGGCGGTGTCTTGCCCGCAGGCCATGGGCACTAGCGGGTCGGCGCGGCCGTGCAGCACCAGCGTGGGCGCCGTAACTTTGGCCAGCGCCGCGGCGCGTGCGCTGTCGGCGGCAACGGCCACCATCTGGCGCACCAAACCTTGCGGATGAAAGCTGCGCTGCGCCGCAGCGGCGACTTTCTCGCGCAGCTCGACGTCCGGCGTTGGAAAGCCCGGGCTGCCGATGGCCTTGAGCAGCCTGGCGGTATGGTCCACCGCCGCCTGCACGCCTTTGCCCGCGGGCCGGCTGAGCAGCACGCGGGTGACGGCCGGGCTGGCCTCTGGCAGGCCGCGGGCCCCGCTTGAGCTCATGATGCTGGTCAGGCTGATCACCCGTGAAGGCGCCAGCACCGCCACGCGCTGTGCAATCATGCCGCCCATGCTGACACCCACCACGTGGGCCCTGCCAATCTGCAGCGCATCCAGCACGCCCACGGTATCGGCGGCCATGTCTTCAATGCTGTAAGGCGGGCGAATGCGCCAGCCCATGCGGAACTTGAGCCCCTCCCAGATCAGGCTGGGCGTGCCCAGATGATCAAAGTGCTGTGAGAGGCCAATGTCGCGGTTGTCAAAGCGCACGACCCGAAAACCCGCGTCGGCGATCGCCTGCACCATGGCCGGAGGCCAGGCGATGAGCTGCATG
>JAJKJM010000117.1 GCA_021153985.1 Polaromonas sp. | reverse complement strand
GCCAGCATCAACCGCTATGCCTGCGAAGCGATTTTTCGCCACGTCTGGGAGAGCGGCGCCGAAGCGGCTGATGAAGGGCGGCTCGCCGCGCTGACCGCGCAGCTTGCGCCGCAGCAGAACCTGAGTGCCGACGAAGCAAAAGCGCAACTGAAAAAAAACACCGACGAAGCCATCGCGCTGAACCTCTTCGGCGTGCCTGCGATGGAGGTCGACGGAAAAATTTTCTGGGGCTTCGACGCGCTGCCCATGCTGCGTGAATATCTGCTGGGCAATGCGTGGTTTGATGGCGAAGGCTGGAACGGCGTGAGCAATATTTCCGTAGGCATTGCGCGCAAGACTTAGCGCGTAAGCAGCCTCCCGGGCGCGTAAGCAGGTTCGTGAGCGCGTAAGCAGGTTTTTTCGGGAGCCTAAGAAGGTTCTAAGCGTTTTCCCTGAGCGTATCCGCATGCTGAAAAGTTTCTCAAGGGTTTCCCCTTGAGTTGTCAGCCTCGCATAAGTTTCACGCAAGCTCCTGTTATTTTCACGTCAGAGCTAGGTCAGGGACACCAAAAATAATGAAGGTAGCTTCCATACCGGAAGCCTCACTATTTTTGGAGACAACATCATGGCAACAGCCGTCGATAACAGACCGATGAGCGCCGAGCAGAAGAAGGTGATTTTCGCCTCCTCGCTTGGCACTGTATTTGAGTGGTACGACTTCTACCTTTACGGTTCACTCGCCGCCATCATCGCCAAGCAGTTCTTCAGCGGACTGGATTCAGGCTCTGCCTTCATCTTTGCGCTGCTCGCGTTTGCAGCCGGCTTCATCGTGCGTCCCTTCGGCGCGCTGGTGTTCGGCCGCCTGGGCGACATGATCGGCCGCAAGTACACCTTCCTGGTCACCATCGTGATCATGGGCTTGTCGACCTTCATCGTGGGTCTCTTGCCCAGCTACGCTTCTATTGGCGTGGCGGCTCCGGTGATCCTGATTGCCTTGCGCATGCTGCAAGGCCTGGCACTGGGCGGTGAATATGGCGGTGCCGCCGTGTACGTGGCAGAGCACTCGCCCCAAGGCAAGCGCGGCGCCTACACCTCCTGGATCCAGACCACGGCCACGCTGGGCCTGTTCCTGAGCCTGCTGGTCATTCTGGGTGTGCGTACCGCCATGGGCGAAGCCGCATTCGCCGACTGGGGCTGGCGCGTTCCGTTCATCGTTTCCATCCTGCTGCTGGCCGTGTCGGTCTACATCCGCTTGTCGATGAACGAATCCCCTGCCTTCCAGAAAATGAAGGCTGAAGGCAAGACCTCCAAGGCACCTTTGTCCGAGTCTTTCGGCCAGTGGAAAAACCTGAAGATCGTGATCCTGGCTCTGATCGGCCTGACTGCCGGCCAGGCTGTTGTCTGGTATTCGGGCCAGTTCTATGCGCTGTTCTTCCTGACGCAAGCGCTCAAGGTCGACGGCCCCACGGCCAACATCCTGGTGGCTTACTCGCTGATCCTGGGAACGCCTTTCTTCGTGATCTTCGGCACGCTGTCCGACAAGATCGGCCGCAAGCCCATCATCATGGCCGGCTGCCTGCTGGCCGCGGTGACCTACTTCCCCGTGTTCACGGCGCTGACCAAAGCAGCCAATCCTGACCTTGCCGCTGCACAGGCCAAAAACAAAGTCGTTGTGACGGCTGACCCGAAGGAATGCTCGTTCCAGTTCAACCCGACCGGCACGTCCAAGTTCACCAGCTCGTGCGACATCGCCAAGCAGGTTCTGGCAGGCGCTTCGGTGAGCTATGAAAACGTGGCTGCACCCGCAGGCACCGTGGCCACCATCAAGATCGGTGAAACCGCGATCCCGAGCTACACCGCCAAGGGCATGAGCGCCGATGACGCCAAGAAGAAGGACGCCGAGTTCAAGAAGCTCGTCGCGGACGATCTGAAGACCGCCGGCTACCCGAGCAAGGCAGACCCGGCCAAGATCGACAAGGTCATGGTCACGGCCATCCTGTTCTATCTGGTGCTGCTGGTGACCATGGTCTACGGCCCCATTGCCGCCATGCTGGTGGAACTGTTCCCGACCCGCATCCGCTACACCTCGATGAGCCTGCCGTATCACATCGGTAACGGCTGGTTCGGCGGCTTGCTGCCTACGACGGCATTTGCCATCGTGGCGCAGACCGGCAACATGTACAACGGACTCTGGTACCCGATCATCATCGCGACCGTCACGCTCGTGGTGGGCACCTTGTTCATCAAGGAAACGAAAGACGTAGACATCTACGCCGACGACTGATCGCTTTTATCACCGGTGAGGGCTACGGCCCGCACCGGGTTTTCCGGGCTGAAGAGCCTTGTGATATTCACAGGCCCTCGTCATCAATGTGCCGAGGGCTTTTTTTTGGGAGAAAGAAAGATGTGGAAACTGGTTGTGGGATTTTTGGTGATTGCCGGGCTGGCGATATTCCTGCTGAACAAAGGTGGTGATATCGACATGGGCGGTGAAAAGCACGGCGCGCTGCCGGCTGTTGCGCCTCTTATTTCGGTTGCCGTTCAGGCGGCCTAAACCTGCGTCTGAAAGCGGCGGGGTTCATTCAAGAAGCTGGACGGGACACGCCTCCATGTAGGCCATTCCCTCAAGGGCGCCCAAAACAGGTGCATTGCCGCCAAAAATGGGGTAAATTGAATCTCAGGGGGCGTTAAACAAAATATTACAGTCTCTGAATAATGTTTAGCACCACAGGTGGAATCACCCCTGGCGTTTTTACTGGAGACAAGCCGATGATCTACACCAAGACGGAGTTGGGCCAAGCCGCCTTGACGGACCGTTCCATATTGACCCCGCGGCAACGCTCGGCATTCATCATGTTTGACGGCAAGCGCAGCATGGAAGATGTTGTCAAGGCGACGACCGGCCTCGGTGTCACGGCAGAAGATATCAACCACCTGCTTTCGCTGGGCCTGCTCGCGCCGGCTGCCGGGCAGGCGCCTGCCGTTGCTGCCGCGCCTGCGCCGGTCTCCGCACACAATTCAGACGGCTCGCCGACGCTGACCGCGCAGGAGCACTATTCAAGGGCGTACCCGATTGCCACCCGGCTGACCGCCGGCCTGGGCTTGCGGGGTTTTCGGCTCAACCTCGCGGTGGAGGCCGCGGGCGATATCGACAAACTGAAGGAACTGGCCCCCAAGATCAAGGAAGCCGTCGGGCCCGAGAAGTTCAAGGAACTCGAGGCCGCGCTTTACTTCTGAGCCGACCTGTACGGCTTGGCGCCGCGGGTTTGCGAATTCGCAAGCAGGGGCCGCGATCCGGCTATGCCGGGCGCAAGGTGCCTGTCCCCCAGGGGGAGGGGACGCTACACGGAGTGAGCGTCAGCAGGGGGGATTCTCTCCTCAAGCAGGGGCCGCAATCCGGCTACGCCGGGCGCAAGGCGCCTGTCCCCAGGGGGAGGGGACGCTACGCGGAATGAGCGTCAGAAGGGGGGACTCTCTCCCCAAGCAGGGGCCGCGATCCGGCTATGCCGGGCGCGAGGCGCCTGTCCCCCACTGGGGGAGGGGACGCTACACGGAGTGAGCGTCAGCAGGGGGATTCTCTACCGCCGGAATTTCCCGTCGCTGCCAATGATGGACAGGTCTGCGAAATTCAGCCCCGCGTGGTTATCGGGGCTGAAGTTCACCTCAAGCCCGCCAATATCCAGCTTGTTCATGCCTTGCAGCGCCGCCTGGATTTTGTCGCGGGTTGGGTTGGGGCTGGCCCTGCGCAGGCCTTCAACCAGCACCTTGGCGGCCGCAAAACCTTCCAGCGTGGCGGGGCTGATTTCGTTGAGCCCGTGGGCTTTGGCGATCTCTTGCGCCTCCTTGACCATGGCGTAGTTGACGGAACGTTCGTGAGGAAAGACTTGGGTGACGATGACACCGTGACCGCTGTCGCCCAGGAGTTTGATAAAACCGCTCGATGCGTTGTTGGATAAGGTCACGACCTGGGCAATAGAGCCCGCCGCGCGAAACGCTTTGACGCCATCCGCCACCGCCTGGCTCGCGGCCACCATGATGACGGCCTGGGCGTCGGCCTTCTGGATCTTGGTGGCAATCGCCGCGAAGTCGGGCTTGGTCCGGTCGAAATTTTCCAGTACCACCGGATGCAGCCTGGCACTTGCCATTCCCTTTTGCGCGCCCACAACACCGTCGGCGCCAAAGCTGTCGTCGGCATACACAATGCCGATGCGTGTGACGCCCATTGAACTCAAGTGAGCGACGGCCTTTTCAGCCTCGCGCTGATAGGTCGCGCGCACGTTGAACACATGCTTCTGGACAGGCTGGTGCAACACCATTGCACCGCTGGACGGACCGACCAGCGGCACGCCGTGCTTGTCGAGCCAGGGAATGACGGCTTCCGTGTGCGGTGTGCCGCGCGTGAGGAACAGCGCAGATACCTTTTGCTCTTCAATCAATTTGCGGGCGTTTTCCGCCGCAAGCTTGGGATCAAATTTATCGTCGAGCGAAATCAGCTCTATCTTCTGCCCATGAACTCCGCCCTTGGCATTCACCGCGTCGATATAGAGCTTGGCGCCATCCGTCATTTCCTTGACGCCCGCGCTCGAGGGGCCGGTAAAGCCGGCTGTCTGGCCGATCAAAATCTGCGCCTGCGTTATGTGGCTCACGGCGGCCATCGCAATCGCTGCGCACCATCCGCCAACTGTCTTTGTGTTCATGATCTCAGATCTCCTTGGCAACGCAGTCTATGCAGCGGATGACGCCGTGAAATGTGGAAGCTACGGCGCGCCGGCAATTCGTAAAGAATTGGTAGAACCACAATGCGCCCTAATTGATTTGATGAAAGTCCGTTAAATGGCCGCAATTGACTGCTAAATGGCAGCGAAAAGGGCTTTAATCCCTACGGCCTGCACGGCCGGGCGCCCTGTCTAGAATGTTTGACCTCTTCAGGAAAGACCGCACTCATGTCCCAGGGAACTATCCGCATTCGCGGCGCGCGCCAGCACAACCTCAAAAACATTGACCTGGACATCCGCACCGGTGAAATGACGGTCGTCACCGGCCCCAGCGGCTCGGGTAAATCGTCGCTGGTGTTCGATACGCTGTTCGCCGAAGGCCAGCGCCGCTATGTGGAAACCTTCTCGGCCTATGCGCGGCAGTTCCTGGACCGCATGGACAAACCGGCCGTCGACAAGGTGGAGGGTGTGCCGCCCGCCATCGCCATCGACCAGACCAACCCGGTGCGCAGCTCGCGCTCCACCGTGGGCACCATGACGGAGCTCAACGACCACCTGAAGCTGCTCTACGCGCGCGCCGCGCAGCTCTTCGACAAGCAGACCGCGCAGAATGTGCGCCACGACACGCCGGAATCCATTTACGCGGAACTGATGGCGCGCACGAAAGAAGGCGACCCGCGTGTGGTGCTGACCTTCCCGGTTGAGTTGCCGGGCAACACCAGTGCCGAGCAGGTGGAGCAGTGGTTGTCGGTCAGCGGCTTCATGCGCGTGCATGCCCAGCGCGATGTGGCCACCCCCGCCGGCCCGCACAAGCTGCTCGATGTGGTGGCTGACCGCTTCCGCGCCCATGCAGTGGAAAAATCCCGTGTGATGGAGGCCATCGAGACGGCCCTCAAACGCGGCGGCCGCCTCAATATCTACGTGCAGCACGCGGAAGACGGCCAACCCGACGTGATGTGGCGCTTTTCGACCGGCCTGCACTGCCCCGACAGCGACCTGCGCTACACCAACCCCACGCCTTCGCTGTTCTCCTTCAATTCAGCCATGGGCGCCTGCGAAACCTGCCGCGGCTTCGGCCGTGTCATCGGCGTCGACTACGGCCTGGTGATCCCCAACGACAAGCTCACGCTGCGCGCCGGTGCCATCAAGACCATACAAACCCCGGCCTGGAAAGAAGCGCAGGACGACCTGATGCGCCACGCCGAAGCGGCCGGCGTCCCGCGCGACACGCCCTGGTACAAGCTCACACCCGAGCAACAGGGCTGGGTCATCAACGGCACGCCCACTTACAAGGAGGGCAACTGGAAGAAGCAGTGGTACGGCATCAAGCGCTTCTTCGGGTACCTCGAGAGCAAGGCTTACAAGATGCACATCCGTGTGCTGCTGTCCAAGTACCGCAGCTACACGCCGTGTGAGACCTGCGGCGGCGCCCGCCTCAAGCTCGAATCGCTGCTCTGGCGCCTGGGCTCCAAAGAAGCCGCCGACGCGGTGCTGCCGCCCAGCCAGCGCTTTATGCCGGTGGGTGTGCAATGGAGCCGCGAGCAACTCGAGGCCCTGCCGGGCCTGGCGCTGCACGATCTGATGCGCCTGCCGATTGACAGGCTGCGGCAGTTCTTCAGCGGCCTGTCGCTCGACGTGATGGGTGACGCCGCCGAACTGCAGGCGCTCAAGTCCTTGTTTGAAGAAATCCAGACCCGCGTGAAGTACCTCTGCGACGTCGGCATCGGCTACCTCACGCTGGACCGGCAAAGCCGCACGCTCTCAGGCGGTGAGGTGCAGCGTATCAACCTCACCACCGCGCTGGGCACCTCGCTGGTCAACACCCTGTTTGTGCTGGATGAACCTTCCATCGGCCTGCACCCGCGCGACATGAACCGCATCACCCAGGCCATGCACCGCCTGCGCGACGCCGGCAACACGCTGGTGGTGGTTGAGCACGACCCCGCCGTCATGCTGGCAGCCGACCGCCTGATCGACATGGGCCCGGGCCCGGGCGAGAAGGGTGGCCAGATCGTGTTTGACGGCACCCCCGACGACATCAAGCATGCCGACACACTGACCGGCGCCTACCTCGGCTCACGCAAGCAGGTCGGCATGGGCTTCAAACGCGCGGTGACCGACAACACGCCGCGCCTCATCCTTGAAGGCGCGCGCGACCACAACCTGAAGAACCTGACCGTCGATTTTCCGCTGCAGCGCCTGGTGTGTGTGACCGGCGTCAGCGGCTCCGGCAAGTCCACGCTGATGCAGGACATCCTGGCGCCCGCGCTGCTGCGCCAGTTCGGCAAGGCGACCGAAACGCCGGGCCTGCATGACCGCCTCATGGGCGCGGACCATTTGACCGATGTGGTGTTTGTCGACCAGTCGCCCATCGGCAAGACGGCGCGGTCCAACCCGGCCAGCTATGTGGGCGCCTGGGATGCGGTGCGCGATCTCTTCGCGCTGGCGCCGCTGGCCAAACAGCGCAGCTACACCTCGACCAAGTTCAGCTTCAACAATGGCGACGGACGTTGCCCGCCCTGCGGCGGCTCGGGCTTCGAGCACGTCGAGATGCAGTTTCTGAGCGACGTCTACCTGCGCTGCCCCGACTGCGACGGCAAGCGTTACCGCGCCGAGATCCTTGAAGTGACGATTGAGCGCAAGGCCATCGGCGACGTGAAGCCGCGCCTTCTCAATGTGTCTGATGTGCTGGACCTGACGGTGAGCGAGGCGGTGGCCCTCTTTGCGCAAGACCGCGAAGTGGTGCGCGCGCTGCAGCCTATCGTGGATGTGGGTCTTGAATACGTGAAGCTGGGCCAGCCTGTGCCCACGCTCTCTGGCGGTGAGGCGCAGCGGCTCAAGCTCGCGGGCTTTCTGGCCAATGCGAGCAAGACCTCCAGTGCCAGCAAGCAGGCGCTTGCGCTGCGGCAGCCGGGCCGCGGCACGCTGTTTTTGTTTGACGAGCCCACCACCGGCCTGCACTTTGACGACATCGCCAAGCTGATGCGCGCGCTGCGCAAGCTGCTTGAGGCCGGCCACTCGCTGATCGTAATTGAGCACAACCTCGACGTGATCCGCTCGGCCGACTGGCTGATCGACCTCGGGCCTGAAGGCGGCGAGGCCGGCGGCCTGCTGGTGGCCCAAGGCACGCCTGAAGAAGTGCGCCAGCACCCGACATCGCACACCGCGCTGGCATTGCGCGAATACGAGCAGGCCATGGGCAAGGTACACGGCGTGGAAGAGTCGCGACCCAAGGCCTGGGCCACGCGACCGGCTTTCTCCAACCTGATCCAGATCGTCAACGCCAAAGAGAACAACCTCAAGAGCCTGTCGGTCGACATCCCGCGCGGCAAGTTCAATGTGGTGACCGGCGTGTCGGGATCGGGCAAGTCGACGCTGGCTTTTGATATTTTGTTTAACGAAGGGCAGCGGCGTTATCTGGAATCGCTCAATGCCTATGCGCGCAGCATCGTGCAGCCGGCGGGCCGGCCCGAGGTCGATGCGGTCTACGGCATCCCGCCCACCGTGGCGATTGAACAGCGCCTCTCGCGCGGGGGGCGCAAGTCCACCGTGGGCACGACCACCGAGGTCTGGCACTTCCTGCGTTTGCTTTATGTGAAGCTGGGTATCCAGCATTGCACCAAAGATGGTGCGGCCGTGATGCCGCAAAGCCCCGAGAGCATTGCCGCGCAGCTGCTCAAAACCTACCGGGGGCAGCATATCGGCCTGCTCGCCCCGCTGGTCATCGCACGCAAGGGCGTCTACACCGAGCTGGCCGACTGGGCGCGTCCGCGCGGCTACACGCACCTGCGCATCGACGGCGAGTTTTTGCCGACGACGGGCTTTCCACGCATTGACCGCTTCAAAGAGCACACCGTCGAACTGCCGATTGCCGACATCGATGTGTCGCCCGAGAACGAGGCCGCGCTGCGCGCCGCGCTGGCCACTGCGCTTGAACACGGCAAAGGTGTGGTTCATGTGCTCGGCCCGCTCGATGGTTTGCGCGGCGCCATGATGGCCGGCGCCAGCGCCAAAGGCATCGGCAAGCTGATCGCGTTCTCAACCAAACGCGCCTGCCCGGTTTGCGCCACCTCGTACGCCGAGCTGGACCCCCGCCTCTTCAGCTACAACAGCAAGCACGGCTGGTGCCCCGACTGCGTGGGCACCGGCGTCAAACTCACCAAAGAGCAGCGCAAGGTGTTTGACGACTCGGTGATGGACGACGACAACAAGGGCCGCGAACAAAGCTTTGCCGAGCCCGAAATGGAAGACGTGGCCGGCACCGACTGCCCGACCTGCGAAGGCACGCGCCTCAATGCCAAGGCCCGCGCGGTGAAGTTCGCGGGTGTCGGCATTGCCGACATCGCGGCGCTGTCGGTGACCGACGTGCGGCGCTGGGTTGAAACGCTCGCGTTGCTGGGCCGCGAGGCCGGCATCGCGCGCGACCTCATTCCCGAGATCAAGAGCCGGCTCGAGTTCCTCGAAGACGTGGGCCTTGGTTACCTCACGCTGGACCGCGGCGCACCCACCCTCTCGGGCGGCGAGGCACAGCGCATACGCCTGGCGGCGCAGCTGGGCTCTAACCTGCAGGGTGTTTGTTATGTGCTGGATGAGCCGACCATCGGCCTGCACCCGCGTGACAACCAGATATTGCTGAGCGCGCTGGGCAAGCTCAGCGACCGCGGCAACACGCTGGTGGTGGTTGAGCATGACGAAGACACGATTCGCCGCGCCGACAACATCATCGACATCGGTCCCGGCGCGGGCAAGCGCGGCGGCACGCTGGTGGCGCAGGGCACGGCGGCGCAGCTGTCGGCCGTGCCGGAGTCGCTGACGGGCCGCTACCTGGCGAATCCCCTGATCCATCCGCTGCATGCGCGGCGGGAGACGGAGAAGGGGCGTGCGAAGGACACGGACTTGCTCCCTCTCCCTCCGGCAGAGGGCGGGGGTGAGGGCTCCCCCGCCAAGCCTCTGAGCAAACAAAAACAGGCCGCACTCAAAGCCGCGGCATTGAAGGAGGCGGCAGCCAGCGCCAGCAAGCTGCACAACGCAGCACCCGCCGCGGCCAGCAAGTTCACATCCTGGCTCACCGTGGTCAATGCCGACCTGCACAACCTCAAGGATGTGTCGGTCACCGTGCCGCTGTACCGGCTGGTGGCGGTGACGGGTGTATCGGGCTCGGGCAAGTCAACGCTCGCGCGCGACGTGCTGCTGACCAACGTGCACGCCGGCGTCATGCAGCGCTCGACCAAGTCGGGCCGTGACGCCGACGACAAAGGCAAGCCCCCCGACTGGACGGGTTGCGAACGCATCGAAGGCTACGCAGCCGTGGACCGCGTACTTGAAGTCGACCAGACGCCCATCGGCAAGACGCCGCGCTCCTGCCCGGCCACCTACATCGGCTTCTGGGACACGATTCGCAAGCTGTTTGCCGACACGCTGGAAGCCCGCGCGCGCGGCTATGGCGCCGGGCGTTTCTCATTCAACACCGGCGAAGGCCGCTGCCCGACCTGTGAAGGCGCGGGCGTGCGCACCATCGGCATGAGCTTCTTGCCCGACGTGAAAGTGCTGTGCGAAACCTGCCACGGCGCGCGCTTCAACCCCGAAACGCAGGCCGTGACCTGGCGCGGCAAAAACATCGGCGACGTGCTCAAGATGGAGGTCGACGAGGCGGTGGACTTTTTCTCGTCCATGCCCAACATCAGCCACCCGCTGCAGTTGCTCAAGGATGTGGGCCTGGGCTACCTCACGCTGGGCCAACCCTCGCCGACGCTGTCTGGCGGCGAAGCGCAGCGTATCAAGCTGGTGACCGAGCTCAGCAAGGTGCGCGACGACATCACACGCCGCGGCCAGAAAGCGCCGCACACGCTGTATGTGCTGGACGAACCCACGGTGGGCCTGCACATGGCCGACGTCGAAAAGCTGATCCATGTGCTGCACCGCCTGGTGAACGGCGGCCACAGCGTGGTCGTGATCGAGCACGACCTGGACGTGATCGCCGAAGCCGACTGGGTGATTGACCTCGGGCCGGACGGCGGCAATGCGGGTGGGCGCGTGGTGGCGTCTGCGCCGCCGGAAGCGGTGGTCAAGCTGGGGACGCATACTGGCAAGGCCTTGCAAAGCGTATTGGCGCGGTGACGAGAACCCTGGGGAGCCCTTGAAAGGGCGAGAATACCGGGTGGACCGGCTCTGGGCGCTACCCGAGGTGCCGGATTTTGGGGGAGGGCCCGGTTTGGCCGGGCAAAAGGAGACATCTATGCTGCCGCGTATTTTTCGGGGCTTTGCCCTGTCTGTTGCTCTTGGGTTCATGGGCACTTCGGTTTTTGCACTTCCCTATGGCGGAGAGGTCCCGGCTTTTGAAGGGCAGCCGCTGCTGGCCCTCAAGCGATACGAGCCGTCCTCGATGCAAATGCCCGTGGGTGGTTATCTCGTCCCGAACTCCGCCATCGTGCTGCTTCGGGGCAATGCACAGGACAATGCCCTATTCTTTGGCGCCTTGTTCGGCCCGCTTGGCACGCTCGCGGCAAATAGTGCGGGGGCTGAGGCGGGCAAGGCTGCGGCCGGCGAGAATCCGTTCCGGACCGATATGCCGGAAACGCTCGGAAAGCTGATTGAGACCCAGTACCCTGAGTTGGCTGGCTACATGCAGCCACGAGGCAGCTCCGCCACGGGCGTGCGCCTCGTTCTTGAGCCGAAGGCATTTCTGCGTATTGCCGCGGACGGTTTGACCTCTGTTTCGGTGCAGCTGGATGTTGACCTGCTGGGACCCACAGGCGATGAAAAATGGAAGGGCCGCTATTCATTCACGCCCCCGGCCCAGCTGAAACTCACCGGAGCGGATGGCTGGTTGAGCAACCAAAATGCGCCTTTGCGCGAAGCCGTGGTGTCCGCTTTGACTGCGCAGCTCGATGCATTGAGTCTTGATCTGAAGCGTCAGCCTTATCCCGATAACGCAGCCGCTGCCGATTGCAAACTGCCACCGAATATGACGTTTGTGGGTGTCATCCAGGGTAAGGGCGTTGTGGCGCACTTCTTCAACAAGCGTGCTGGATCCTTCACAGTGTTTTTTGATCCCTCACCCTGCAAGAGGGGATAAGGTCGCCCCATCGAGGCTTACTGCGTAGCCTCTTTTCCTTGCAGGGGGCGGCGCCTATGGCTTTGCCTAGCCGGTTCGGAGGCACCTGCTGTCAGAGGGGGCAACACCGTAGCGGGGTTTAATTGCTATTAAATTGGTAGCTAATGGCCAAGGCACTGTCTGGGCTGGAGCACTAAAAAGCTTAAAAATCCCCGGGCACGCCTGACGCGGTTGTGACAGCCCTTCAGGTGTTGCCCTGATGTGGCGTCGGCTTGCAGCACGCATGATGGGGGCCGCATCGCCACACGACCAGGAGACACATCATGCAACGCCGCCCCTTTCTGAACCTTGCCGCTTTGGCTCTGATCGCCGCCGCGGCCATGCCGGCCCAGGCGCAGACTTTCCCGGTCAAACCCATCAAGCTGGTCATCGCCTTCCCGGCGGGCGGGCCGACCGATATCACCATGCGCTCGCTGGCCGACAACGCGTCCAAAATCCTGGGCCAGACGGTGATCATCGAAAACAAGCCCGGCGCGGGCGGCACCTTGCCGGCCCAGCAACTGCAAAGCGCGCAAGCCGATGGCTACACTCTGGCGCAGATTCCCTTGGGTGTGTTCCGCCTGGGCTACACCACCAAGATCAACTGGGACCCGGTCAAAGACATCAGCTACGTCATCAACGTGACCGGCTACGCCTTCGGCATCGTGGTGCCGGCTGACAGCCCGTTCAAGACCTGGGCCGACTTTGTCGCCTATGCCAAGGCCAACCCCGGCAAGCTGACCTACGGCTCCACCGGCACGCTGACAAGCCCGCACCTGACCACCGAGCTCATCGCGCAGAAGGCAGGCATCGAGCTGCAGCATGTGCCCTACAAAGGCAGCGCCGACTTGATGCTGGCGCTGGTCAGCGGCCAGCTGATGGCCGGCGCCGACAGCACGGGCTTCGCCCCGCAGGTCGAGGCCGGCAAGCTGCGTGTGCTCAACACCTGGGGCGAGAAGCGGCTGGACAAATTCCCGAACGCACCCACGCTGAAAGAGCTGGGCTACGACATCGTGCAGAACTCGCCCTTCGGCATAGGGGCGCCCAAGGGCACGCCGCCCGAGGTGGTCAGGCGTCTGCACGATGCGTTCAAGAAGGCGATGGAAGAACCCAGCTACGTGGCCGCGCTGGCGCGCTACGACATGCTGCCCAATTACCTGAGTTCAGCGGACTACACCAGGTTCGCGCAGGACACGGTGGTCCGCGAGAAGGCGTTGGTCGACAAGCTTGGGCTAGCTAAATAGCACACCCCTATCGGGACTCACTCCGTGTAGCCCCTTTTCCCCTTGCAGGGGACGGCGCCTGCGGCCCGGCAAAGCCGGTTCCGCGGGGACGCGGGTACACCCCTATCGAGGCTCACTTCGTGTAGCCTCTTTTCCCCTTGTAGGGGACGAGGCTGGCGGCCCGGCAAAGCCGGTTCCGCGGCCTCCTGGGCTTCTTCGGGTCTATTTGCTGACAGGGCTTGCCAACACAAATAGCTCGTCGGAGAGCTGCTCCGCCAAGGCCGGTTGTACGCCCGCGCCAAAAATCAACCGGTAAATGATGGGCGCCATCATGTGGTCCAGCACCTGCTGCACGGTAGGGGTAGTCTCACCGCGCGCCTGGGCGCGTTTGACCAGCACGGTGGCTTCGTTGCGGCGGTTTTTCAGGCAGTTGGTTTCTTCTGATCCGGCCAGCGCCGCGGCTGCTTTCAGCATGGAGGCGTTGCCGGGCTTGTTGAGATGGGTGATCAGCTCTTTGGCCCAGGCCGTGAGTTCGGCTTTCAGGTCGCCCGTCTCGGGCAAAGGGCGGTTCGGGTCCAGGCGCTGCGTAGCGGTTTCGCCCAGCAGGCCATTCACGTCTCCCCAGCGGCGGTAGATGCTGGAGGCGCTGACGCCAGCGCGCTCGGCCACAGCCGGCACGGTGACCTTGTCGCGGCCTTCCTGGGCAATCAGCTCTTCCAGCGCCTTGCGCACCACGATTTGCACCTGGGCGCTGCGGCCGCCGGGGCGTTTGTTCGGGGGTGTTTGTAGAGTGCTCATTAGGGCTGACTTTACCCTAAAGCAACGATCTTTGCGTTAATTTTTAAATCGGCGTAGAATTCGCAAACGCAAATAAATTCGCTTTAAGAAAGTCGAGCGTCTCCCATGACCACCCCTGCCGCATCTCCTGCACCGGCCGCCCCCTCAGCGCCGCCATCGTCCCGTTCGACGGCCACCCGCTGGCAGTTGCCGCCAGCAGCGGCCTTCCCGCTGCTGGCGATTTTGTTGTTCGCGTTCTTTGTGGCCGGCAGCGCGCCGTCTCCGCTGTTTGTTGTCTTCCAGCAGCAGTGGGGCTTTTCGCCCGCGCTGCTCACGGTGGCCTTTGCGATTTACGCGATTGCGCTGCTGGCCTCGCTGCTGATAGCGGGTTCGCTGTCTGACCACATCGGCCGCCGGCCCGTGGTGTTTACCGCCTTGCTGCTGCAGGCCGGCGCGATGCTGACCTTTTTGCTGGCCGATGGCATCAACGGCATCATCGCCGCGCGCATCGTTCAGGGCATTGCCACCGGCATGGTCAGCGGCGCGCTGACGGCGGCGGTGGTCGAGGCGGCACCGGCCGCGCAAAAACGCCTGGGTGCCATGATCGGCAGCGTCTCGCCGCTGGCAGGTCTGGCGGTGGGCGCGTTGCTCACGGGCATCGCCGTCAAGTTTGCGCTGCACCCGGTGCCGCTGGTGTTCGGTGTGCTGGTTGCCATCTGCGTGGTGGGGGCGGTGGCCACACTGTTCCTGCCCGAAAGCGCTACTCCGCGCCCCGGCGCGCTGGCTTCGCTGGTGCCGCGCATTTCGATACCGGTGCAGGCGCGCGCTGAATTTGTACGCGGCGTGCCGACGATGCTGGCGGTATGGTCGCTGGCGGGCCTGTACCTGTCGCTGGTGCCATCCATGCTGCAGCAAATTTTCGGCATCCATGACGGCATCGTCAACGGGCTCGCGATTGCGACCTTTTTCGGCCTCGGTGCTGCATCGCCGACCTTGCTTAAAAGCTTCTCGCCCGTGCGCATGAGCGCTATCGGCATGAGTTTGCTGGCCGTGGGTGCGGGCCTCGTGGCCGTGTCTTTGGCCACGCGCTCTGTGGCGCTGTTTTTTGCGGGCACGGCGCTGGCCGGTTATGGCGGCGGCTCGGCTTTCTCTTCGCAAGTGCAGACGCTCGCGCCGCTGGCGCAGCCGCATCAACGGGCCGAGCTGTTTGCTGCGCTGTATGCCACCAGCTACCTGGCCTTCAGTGTGCCGGCCATGCTGGCGGGCCGTTTGATTGCGCCGCTGGGTTTGCCCGCTACTGCGGAAGGCTACGCAGCGCTGGTGCTGGCGGTGGCGGCTCTCGGTGCCTGGCTGCGCTGGGGCTCAGTGCGCCGCGCAAAAAGTGCTCACCCCTGCTGACGCTCACTCCGTGTAGCGTCCCCTCCCCTTGCAGGGGACGAAGCCTGCGGCCCGGCAAAGCCGGCTCCGCGGCTTCTGCTTGATGAACCCAGCCTATCCGCGGGGATGGGCCGGGTTAATCCAGCAGCGCGCGGACCACTTCCGTAAAACCGGCGCCGCGCTCACCGTGCGTGACGTAGCGCGGCAAGTGCGCCAGCTGCGGCACAAAGCGCGCGATGTTGGCCACGCCCACGCTGTTGGCAAAGGTCTTGAACATCAGCTGGTCATTGGTCGAATCGCCCACGTATACCCAGCGGTCCATCTCCGCGTCCAGGTCGCGCTGCCAGAGCTGCCGGACAATCCAGCGCGCGCCTTCCAGCTTGTTATGCCCGCCATACCAGCCGTTGATATGAATGCTGCTCACGGTGGCGTGCATGCCTTCGCTTTTCATCAGCGCCACCACGGCGGCGATCTGCGCGTCGCTCAGGTGCGCAAATTCACTGTGGTCGATGGCGATATCGGTTTCACGGCCCGGCGAGTCGGTAGCGCGCGCCACACCCGGCATCTCGCGCTCGATGCGCGCCAGCACGGCCTGCATGCGGGCGAAGTTGGCAGCACGCGTGGCGGCGTCTTGTTGATATAGTTTTGATAGCGGCCTGCCCATGTCCTGTATGGGCTGCAGGCCTTTTTGATGCTCAAGGCTCTGCGGCACCAGCGCCACGGCCCCGTTCTCCGCCACGATGGCATCGACCGGCCAGCTTGCCGCGAAGGGCTCACTCCAGCCGACCGGCCGGCCAGTGATCGCGACCACCTTGAATCCGGCCGCTTTCAATTCACCCAAAGCCTCCAGCGCGTCAGGGGTGATTTCACCCTCGGTCGTCAATGTGTCGTCGATATCGGTGAAGACGCCGGTGATGCGGCGCCGCTGGCTGTCCGGCCAGGTGTTCAGTTCTTGCATGGTGAAATTTTCGCATTGAATGTGGCCCCCACGCTCCCCCACTGCGTGTGGGTCGCTGCCCCCCGAGGGGGGCCGCCCGCCCTTCGGCCCGGCGAAGCCGGTTCCGGGGCTCATGCTGGCTTGAAGATTCAGGGCGTTTGCAGTGGGGTATTTCGCCAGCGGGGGCCGAGGGTCCGGCTTTGCCGGCCCGAGGCGCCGCCCCCTAGAGGGGGGAGCAGGCTACACGAAGTGAGCCTGAACGGGGGTGGGTATAATCGTGTTTTCCTGAGGAGCGTTGCAAGCCACATCACGTGGACCAGGCTCAGGACTTCATTGCAACCACGCTCACCCGCATGCGCTGTCTCTCAAGCCGGGTGAATGACTGAATTCCCCATCCCTTTGACTGCCGCATGCCCGTGGCGATTTTGCCCAGCTGACGTTTGATATTTGGAGAACCGTATGAGCGCTGTCCTGAAACCTTCCACCGACCACATCATTGCCGACATTTCACTTGCCGCCTGGGGCCGCAAGGAACTGAAAATCGCCGAAACCGAAATGCCCGGCCTGATGGCCATCCGCGAAGAATTCGCGAAGGCGCAGCCGCTGAAGGGCGCGCGCATCACCGGTTCGCTGCATATGACGATCCAGACCGGCGTGCTGATCGAAACCCTGCAGGCCCTGGGCGCCGAAGTGCGCTGGGCTTCGTGCAACATCTTCTCGACGCAAGACCACGCCGCCGCGGCGATTGCCGCCGCCGGCACGCCGGTGTTCGCCATCAAGGGCGAAACCCTGGCCGACTACTGGGACTACACCCACAAGATTTTCGAATTCAACGGCGCTAAAGGCACGCCTGAAGAAGGCCCCAACATGATCCTGGACGACGGCGGCGACGCAACGCTGCTGATGCACCTGGGCACCAAGGCCGAGAAGGACGCCAGCCTGATCTCCAAGCCAGGCAGCGAAGAAGAAATCTGCCTGTTCAACTCGATCAAGGCCAAGCTGGCGCAGGACCCGACCTGGTACAGCCGCCGCCTGAAGAACATCATCGGCGTGACCGAAGAAACCACCACTGGCGTGCTGCGTTTGAACGAAATGTCGGCCAAGGGCACGCTGGCCCTGCGCGCCATCAACGTGAACGACTCCGTCACCAAAAGCAAGTTCGACAACCTCTACGGCTGCCGTGAATCCCTGGTCGACGCGATCAAGCGCGCCACCGACGTGATGGTGGCCGGCAAAGTTGCACTCGTGGCCGGCTACGGCGACGTGGGCAAGGGCTCTGCCCAGGCCCTGCGCGCACTCAGCGCCCAGGTGTGGGTGACCGAGATCGATCCGATCAACGCCCTGCAGGCCGCGATGGAAGGCTACAAGGTCGTAACCATGGAATACGCTGCCGACAAAGCCGACATTTTTGTGTCCGCCACCGGCAACAAGAACGTCATTACCTATGAGCACATGGCTGCGATGAAAGACCAGGCCATCGTCTGCAACATCGGCCACTTCGACAACGAAATCGACGTTGCCGCGCTCGAAAAATGCACCTGGGAAGAGATCAAGCCGCAAGTCGACCACGTGATCTTCCCGGACGGCAAGCGCATCATCCTGCTGGCCAAGGGCCGCCTCGTCAACCTGGGTTGCGGCACCGGCCACCCCAGCTTCGTGATGTCGTCCAGCTTTGCCAATCAGACGATCGCGCAGATCGAGCTGTTTACCAAGCAAGCCGACTATGAAGTGGGCAAGGTCTATGTGCTGCCCAAGCACCTTGACGAGAAGGTTGCGCGCTTGCACCTGAAGAAGGTTGGCGCTGTGCTGACTGAGCTGAGCGATGAGCAGGCTGCATACATTGGCGTCAGCAAGGCTGGCCCGTACAAGGCAAATACCTACCGCTATTAATTTGCCTTACTCCCTCTCCCCCTGGGAGAGGGCAGGGGTGAGGGCCGCGGCGCCAATTTGCCCCAGGGGTCTTTTAAGGCCGCGAGCCCTCACCCTAACCCTCTCCCCAAGGGAGAGGGGACAAGAAAAAGCCCTCTTTGGGCATAGACATACGGACTCCGCTTGAGTTTTTCAGGCGAGAGGCCACTCCACGGAGCCACATGCGCGCTGACCTATTCCTCGTCGATCACGGCCATGCCGCCACCCGCTCCCAGGCCCAGCGCCTGATTGCTTCGGGCGTGCAATGGCGCCCCGAGGCCGACGCGCCCTGGAAGAAGGTCGCCAAGAACGGTGACGAGATTCCGCCTGGCGCCGAGCTGCAACTGCTGGACACCACCGAAGCCAAATACATTTCGCGCGGCGGGCTCAAGCTCGAAGGCGCACTCAAGGCCACGGGTCTGAAAGTCGCCGGCCTGCGGTGCCTCGATGTGGGCCAGTCCACCGGCGGCTTTACCGATTGCCTGCTGCAGCACGGCGCTGCGCAGGTGGTGGGCGTTGACGTGGGCCACGGCCAGTTGCATGCCAGCCTGCGCGATGATCCGCGCGTCGTTTGTATCGAAGGTGTCAATGCGCGGTCCATGACTGCTGCGGATTTGATAGCGGGACATGCAGGTGATACGGGGGCTTCAGGCTATTTTGATGACGAGTCCGGACCGGATGACGATATGGAAGAAGATGGCCCGGCCATCGAGGCTAACTTCGACTTCCTGACCGGCGACCTGTCTTTCATCTCGCTCACGCTGGTGCTGCCGGCCGTTGTCCGCCTGCTCAAGCCCGGCGGCGACCTGCTGATGCTGGTCAAGCCGCAGTTCGAGTTGCAGCCTGGTCAGATCGGCAAGGGCGGCATTGTGCGCGATGCCGCACACTTTGAATTTGTGGAAAAGCGTTTGCGCGATGCCTGCGCGGCGTTGGGGCTGGAAGTGAAAGCCTGGCTGGAGTCGCCGATTGAAGGTGGCGACGGCAACCGCGAATTTTTTATCCAGGCGGTCAAGGGCGAGGATGTGGCAGGCGAAGACCAGCCGCTGCCGGCCGCGCCGCAACGCAAGGTCGCCAAGCGCGTGCCCCGCAGCGAGATGCGCGCCGCCCGCGCGCCGCACGAAGACTCCGAACTCGCGCATGCCGGCCAGCCCGGCCCCGCGCGTGGCAAGCGGCGCGAGAAGAAAAACGACAACGACGAATAAACGACGAGTGAGATCCGAGATGAACCTGCCCATCAGCTTTGAATTCTTCCCGCCCAAGACACCTGAAGGCGCTGAAAAACTTCGCGTGACGCGCCAGGCGCTGTATGCGCACAAGCCCGAGTTCTGCTCGGTCACCTTTGGCGCCGGCGGCTCCACGCAAGACGGCACCTTCGGCACGGTGAAAGAAATCCTGACCGAAGGCGTGGCCGCGGCCTGCCATTTCTCGTGCGTGGGCGCAACCAAAGCTACGGTGCGCGAACAGCTCGCGACCTTGCGGGCGATGGGCGTCAAGCGCCTGGTCGCGCTGCGCGGTGATTTGCCCAGCGGCTACGGTGCCGGCGGCGAATTCCATTACGCCAGCGACCTGGTGGCTTTTATCCGCAAAGAGACCGGCGACGCCTTTCACATCGAAGTGGCGGCCTACCCCGAGATTCATCCGCAAGCGAAATCGGCCGATGCCGACCTGCAGGCCTTTGTCAAAAAAGTGAACGCCGGCGCCAACTCGGCCATCACGCAGTACTTCTTCAACCCCGACGCCTACTTCCGTTTTGTGGATGAGGCGCAGGCGCTCGGCGTGGACGTGCCCGTGGTGCCCGGCATCATGCCGATCACCAGCTCGACGCAGCTCATGCGCTTTTCTGATGCCTGCGGCGCCGAGATCCCGCGCTGGATTCGCCTGCGCCTGCAGGGCTTTGGCGACGACACGGCGTCCATCAAGAGCTTCGGCCTGGATGTGATCACAGGCCTGTGCGAACAGCTCTACGCCGCGGGCGTGCCGGGCATTCATTTCTACACGATGAACCAGGCCGCCGCGACGACCGAAATCATCCGGCGATTGAACCGGGCCTGAGCCCTGCACCCATGCGGCAGGGTGTGATCCGGTTTGCTTTTGTTGCCAGCGCGGCGCTTTTGCTGGCCCTGCTGTCGGCATGCACAACGGCTCCCGCCACACCGCAAGGCACAGGCGTAGCCAAACCCCGGCCTGCCGCAGCGCCATCATCCGCTGCTCCCAGCGCCCGAGCTCCCGATGCGCCCACCGACGAAGTGCCCGTGCCGCTTTCCGAGCTGCCGCGTCCCGAATTGCTGAACGGCGAAGTACCGCGCGAATTCCAGCGCGGCACCGCCTCCTGGTACGGCCCGCGTTTTAACGGCAGGCGCACCGCCAGCGGCGAGCGCTTTGACATGACGGAGTTCACCGCCGCCCATCGCACGCTGCCCTTCGGCACCCTGGTGCGCGTACACAGCCTGGTCAACGGCCGTGACGTGGACGTACGCATCACCGACCGCGGCCCCTACGCCGGCAACCGCATCATCGACCTGAGCCGCGCCGCGGCCGAAGAGCTCGGCATGCTGGGTTTGGGGTTCAAAGAGGTCGTGCTGATGGTGCCCGAGTCCACGCCCGAAGTGGCCGTGACGCCGCCATCACCCTCCAGGCGGTCGTCACCCAGGCGGCGCGCAGCGGCGCCCCGCACCCAGCGCTGACGGCGAGCGCGCCGCTTAGTTCACAAAGGTCACGTCGTCCCTGGCCTGCGGCGGGATCTTGATGGCAAGCGCCTTGACGGGCCCGCTGGTCACCAGGGTGCCGCCATGCGCCGTGCCTTTGGGAATGATGATCAGCGTGCCGGGCTTGAACTCCTTGCGCTCGCCGCCCAGCCACATCGCCCCACTGCCTTCGATGATGTATTGGATCTCATCGGTTTTGGGGTGAATGTGCTTTGCCACATTGCCGGACTGGATGCCGATGGTGGCGTTGTCGGTGGTGACCAATCCCCTGGCGTTCATCTCGGGGTTGGCGGTGGCGGGGATATCGCCATGCTTGAGTCCCGCGAGGTCGATCATCGCGGGCGCCAGCGGCACCGCCTGTGCGTGCGCATCGGGCAGGGCATGTTGGGCCAGCGGTGACACCGCGATTCCGGCCACAAAGGCCAGAGTGACGGCAAAACCGAGGGCAGTGGTGGTGTGTCGCATGGGGATCGTCCTTTTTTGAAGTGTTTTGATATCGAGATAGAGGCGGGCCAGTATGCCCGCGTTGCGCCCGGCTTGCCAATAGCGGTGACCCGCTGCGGCAGGGCATGTTGCTCCCTGCCGGCTGTTGGGCGGGCGGTTAAACCAGCAGTCCGAAGCGCCGCAGGCGTTCCAGCAATGCCGCGTTCTGCGCCGCGCCCGGTGGCTGTACGCCTTTTCGCAGGCGCAGCAGCAACGCATGCTCTGCGGCGCTCAGGTTCACCGGCTGGTGCCAGATGTTGCAGGCCAGGTCCGGTTGCAGCGCCGCCGCGGGGTGCATCACCGCCTGGCCGGCCGCTACCTGGGCCGCCGATGCACAGGCGCGGGCTCTGGCCGTATAGCGCACCCTGCCGGTGATGATCAGCTCTTCCAGGTAGGCGGTCACGTCGGACGGCGATACCTCGGCCTTGTTGCCGGCTTGCGCCGCGGCGCACAGCTCGGCGAAGGAAAGGGTCGCCGGAAAAGCGGTTTCCAGTGCGGCCCGCACCGCTGCCGCTGCGGAGGGCGCCGCGGGGCGGATATCCGTGTCGAGCTGCGGATCTTTCCCCAGGGCGTAATGCAGCGCCTCCATGCGCCGTGCATCCAGCCGATACTGGATGTTCTGCTTTTGGGTGGCGTGGACCAGCAGCGTCTGGCGAAAGCTGCGGTTGGTCAGGAAGTCGAGGTATTGCTCCATCACCACCTGGTCACCACCGGCTTCTTTCAGCAGAGGCTCTGCCACCTGCGCGCCGTGGTTGCTGACAAACATGGTGTAGGGCTCGGCGTCGGCCAGGTAATCCAGGGCCCCACTGCGCGCCGAGGCGATGAAGTCACGGAAATACAGAGGCTGGTTGCAGGGCTCCAGGAACTCATGCAACAGGTAAGCCGGCCCGGAGGTCTCGATGGCAGGCAAGACTTCGTCCAGCGCCTTGCGCAGCAGGCTGCCGACCGGCGACATCTGCGCCAGGAAGTCCAGCATGCCGCGTCCGTAGGCCAGCTTTTCAGCCGGCGTGGCACGCCCCTCCGAGCGAAACAGCATCGCGTCGCGCACGATCTCGCGCGCCTTCCAGCCTGGGTAGGTGTTGTAGCTGATGTAGGCAATGCCGCGCGGTGTCAGGTGTTCGCGGCAGATGCGCAAGATAGCCTGCCGCACCGAATCGGGCACCCAGCTGTAAACGCCATGGCAAATGATGTAGTCGAAGCTGCCGAGCGACGCATCCACGTCCTCCAGGTTCATCGGGCGCAGCGTAAGGTTGGTGATGCCCAACTGCCGCACGCGCTCAATGCCTTGCGCGATCTGCACCGGCGACAGGTCGATCCCGACCACCTGCGCCTGCGGGTGCCGTAGTGCAAACGGGATGATGTTGCCGCCGCTGGCGCAGCCCAGCTCCAGCACACGCGCATTCGCTGGCGGGGTGGGCGTTAAACCAAACAGCGTGGCGATGCCTTCCAGGTGCTCCGGCGCCGATTGCGGAAACGGGTGCGAGGCGTAGGGTGCCTCGTCGTAACTTTTCTGGAGGAGTGCGGTCAGGTGTTGGGACATGGTGTGCGCTTCGCCGGGTCGCGGCTAAGCCCGCATTGTGCCCGGCGACCCCGACGGGATGCAGGGTCATTCAGGCCACTGGCACAAATCGCCTGAATTTATTAGAATTTCAGTAATTCCTGAAAATTCAATAAAGCAAAGACGTTGGAAAACCTCCAGAAGGACGCCCCACACCATGAACCTCGCCCCCTTGACCCAGCGTTTTGTCCTGCATTTCGGTGAAATGGGCAGCCGCTGGGGCATCAACCGCACTGTCGGGCAAATTTATGCCCTTCTTTATGTTTCCCCCCGGGCGCTCAATGCCGATGAAATTGGCGAGGCGCTGGCGTTTTCGCGGTCCAACGTCAGCATGGGCCTGAAGGAGCTGCAGTCGTGGAGCCTGGTGCGGCTGCAGCACCTGCCTAACGACAGGCGCGAGTACTTCCAGGCGCCTGAAGATGTGTGGGCCATCTTCCGCACGCTGGCCGAGGAGCGCCGCAAGCGCGAGATCGACCCGACGCTGTCGATGTTGCGCGATGCGTTGATGGAGCACCCGTCCCATGCGGACGACATCCATGCCCAGGCGCGCATGAAGCAGATGCATGACCTGATCGAACTGATGACGGGCTGGCTGGCCGATGTGCAGAAAATGGATTCGGCCACGCTGGTGAGCTTGATGAAAATGGGCGCAAAGGTGCAGAAACTGCTGGAGATGAAGGGCAAGGTCACCAGCACCGTGAAGGCCGGTTTGACAGGCCGCGCGGCATCCGCCACAGTGGCAGCGAAGCCTTTCGACGCGCCCGAGCCCGCAGCCCAGCCTGCCAGCCTTCCCGATGACAACAGGAGTTGATGATGGACGGACTTGACGCATTCCTCTTGGCTCGCCTCCAGTT
>JAJKJM010000116.1 GCA_021153985.1 Polaromonas sp. | reverse complement strand
GTGCGGAAGGCGATCACGCCGTTGTCGCCGATGGCGGCGTCCAGGCCGTTGTTGGCCAGCTCGGAGATCACCACGGGGGTGCTTTCAAAGCGGCGGATGTCGGGGTTGGTCTTGCCGAATTCGCGCGAAGCCATGTCGTCGCCGGTGCTCCAGGTCACCACGCCGACTTTTTTGCCGGCCAGGTCCTTGAGGCCCTTGGCGGTGCTGCTGCTGTGCACGGCGATCAGCTGGCGCGCTTCAAAGTAGGGGGTGGTGAAGTCGTAAGACTGCTTGCGCTTGTCGTTGATGGTGACGCCCGAGATGACCAGGTCCACGTCGCCGTTGTTCAATGCGGCAAAGATGCCGGTCCAGGGCGTATTGACGATCTTGATCTGCAGGCCGGCCTTCTGGGCGATGGCCTTGATCATGTCCACGTCATAGCCGACGATTTCCTTGGTCGGGCTTTCATAGGCAAACGGGCGGTAGGTGGCGCTGGAGCCGACGACCAGCTCCTTGTTTTGGGCGTGGACAGTACCGAATGCAAGGGTGAGCAGGCCGGCCGTGGCGGCGATTTTGTGAAAGAGATTCATGGTGATGTCCAGAAAGGGAGGAAATGAAAGTGCCTGTCGGCCCGCAGAGAAGCAGGGAGGAGGGACGAAAAAGCGAAAGTAGCCAATGGTAACGCGTGCAAAAGCCGTGCCCGGAGGGTTCCGGGCAGGGTTTTCGCCAAGAGCCAGGCTGGCTCTGGAGGGGGCCGGCCCCGGCAGGACCCTGGGAATCAGCCCGTTCGGAGCTGTTTGTTGAAAAACGCCAGGGTGCGTTCCCAGGCGAGTTTGGCCGCCGTGGGGTCGTAGCGCGGGGTGGTGTCGTTGTTGAAGCCGTGCTGCGTGCCCGGATACTGGTAGGCCGTGTAGGTCACGCCCGCCGCCTTCAAGGCGGCCTCATAAGTTGGCCAGGCGGCGTTGATGCGCTCGTCCACCGCTGCAAAATGGATCAACAACGGGGTTTTGACCTTGGCGGCGTCCTCCGGCGCGGGCAGGTTGCCGTAAAAAGGCACGGCGGCGTTGAGCTCGGGCAGGCGCGTGGTGAGGGTGTGCGTCATGCCGCCGCCGTAGCAGAAGCCGACCACACCCAGCTTGCCGCTGCAGTCGTCGCGGCCTTTGAGGTAGGTGACAGCGGCCACAAAATCTTCCACGCACTTGCGCTGGTCCAGCTTGGCGAACAGCTCGCGGGCCTTGTCTTCGTCGCCGGGGTAGCCGCCCAGGGGCGTAAGCGCATCCGGGGCGAAAGCCACAAAGTTATCCAGGGCCAGGCGGCGCGTGATGTCTTCGATATGCGGGTTCAGGCCCCGGTTTTCATGGATGACCAGCACGCCGGGCAGTTTGCCGGTGGCATTCGCGGGCTTGGCCAGGTAGCCTTTGACCGTGCCCGTGCCGGCGGAGGAGGGGTAGCTCACCATCTCGGTTTTGATGCGTTTGTCGTCTTTGGCGACCTGCTGTCCCAACGCAAAATTGGGACTCAGGGCCGCCAGCAACGCCGTTGCGGTCATGCCGGCGGTAGCAAACTTCTGGGCGCGCTCCAAAAACCCCCGCCGGTCCAGCGTGCCGTGCACATAGGCATCAAACAGAATCAACAGTTCCTGGTCAAAGTCCTGGGCGGTCTTGCGTTGCATGATGGCTCCTGCAAAAAATCCAGCATACCGATTCAGGCACTGGCTGGCAAAGCCTTTAGACCGTGAACCGGCCTCCATGTTCCGCAGGTCACGGGCGTGTAACCCTGCGTGCTATGAAAAACATAGCTGCTTGTCCACGTGCCGGCTGGGCTGGGGGCGTATTTGGCTCTTGAATTGTCTGGAAGCCTGTAAAAACTGTTTTAATAATGGTTTAGAACCTGTTCATGATCTCAGGCCGCGAGCCGCTTTGATTGACAGGGCTGGCGTTCTGTGACTCACTGGGTTCACCGGGGTCAGCTGACTGCACGGTCAGTGGCGCCGTGGCCCCCAAAAACCGAGGAGAACCGTATCTTGAACCTGATTTCATGGCTGATGGCATTGGTGGGCGTCGCCGTGGGCGCGGTAGCCGGCGTTCTGCTGTACGCACGCTGGTTGAGGCAAAAAGCGGGTGAAAAGTTGCGTATACCCCACAAGTGGCCGCTGGCCGCTCGCGGCGTGGTGACCAACGACGAATACGAGGTGTGGAAATGGCTGCGAAGCACATTCCACGACCACGCGGTGATGGTCAAGTTGCCGGTGTTGCGCTTCACCATTCCGGTGGAAAAAGACAAAGACAAGGAAAAGAACAAGGAAAAGAACGCGCGCCTGCTCGAACTGCTCAATGGCGTCTACACCACCTTCACCGTCTGCACCCTGGACGGCAAAGTCGTCGGTTGCGTCGACTTGCGCGGCAAGCGCGACGTCAGCAAGGCCAGCCGCCAGCTGAAGGAAACCTTGTTGTCCGATTGTGAAATCGCCTACACCACGGTCAGGGCCAGCCGCCCGCCCACGGCCAGCGCCATGCGCGCCGCTTTCCTGGGCGAGATCCCGGAGGAGCTCATTCAGGAAGACCAGGAAACGCGCGGCGGCGACAGCAGTTTTCACGCCGACCTCGAATCCTTCACCAAGCAGCGCGTCCAGGCCGCCAAGGATGCCGCGCTCAAGGAACTCAACAAAGAAACCCAGCAAGAGGCCGCCCAGGCCGCCGCTACCCGCAACATCGGCTTCAGCTCCGACGGCAGCAGCGGCATCAACAGGGACGACAACGGCGACCGGTTTGCCGCGCAGTGGGAAGACTCCTTCATTCAGCCAGCGGATACGCGGCCGGCCAGGCGCGGGTAGGAAGAGCCCAATGAGCGCTGGCCCCCAGCAGGCGCGTGCCCCGGCACGCTCTGCCCAGACGAAAACGCCATCGTGAGCAGGCTGGGGCACACCCGGGACAAGATTTACAAGACCGTGGCGCGGCAGCTTCACGGTGTGGTGCCGTGCTGGGTATGCGGCGAGCATGTCACGCGGGAGGCTGCAACCCTGGAGCACATCCTGCCCCTGAGCGAAGGCGGCAACAGCCACGCGGAAAACCTGGCCATCAGCCATGAAGTCTGCAACGGCCAGCGGCATGCCACCGGCGAGGTGCCGGCGGCTGCGGACGCACCCGGGCGGGTGCTCAGGCGCGCGGCGAACAACTCTGGCGCTCCGGCATGAAGCCGCTCTGGCGGTATGGCGCTTTGGTACTGCTGGCCGTGCTGCTGGGGAACCTGGCTTTGCCGGCCGCTGCACAAAAGCCGGCGCCGGCGAAGGCTTCCAGTGCGAACGCCACCAACGCCACGCCCCCCGCACTCGCGCCAGAGGCTGATCCAAGCGGGGAGCTGGCCATCGGCAACGAAGGCAGCTACGCGCTTTCGCGCTCCTTCAGCTACCTTGAAGACGCCGGCGGTGAGCTGGCCTTGGCCGACGTGTTGAAGCCTGATGTCCGGTCGCGCTTTCAGCCCGTGCCGCAAACCGGCTCGTCCACCAATTTCGGCCTGACAAGCTCGGCCATCTGGCTGCGCGTGACGCTGCGCACCGCGCCAAGCGCCCCCGCCGACTGGATGCTGGAGCTGGCCTACCCTCCGCTGGACCGGCTGGAGCTCTATGCGCCCGACGGCAAAGGCGGCTTTACCCGCCAGGTGGGCGGCGATCTTTTGCCGTTTGCCGGGCGGGCTGTCGTGCACCGCAACCACGTCATGCCGGTGCGCCTGAAGCCCGGCGCGGCCAATGACCTCTACCTGCGTGTGACGTCGGGCGGCACGGTGTCGGCGCCGGTGAAACTCTGGCAGCCCGCCGCCTTGTGGGCGCACGACCAGGCCGAGTACGCCACGATCAGCCTCTACTTTGGCCTGCTCATCGGCCTGCTGCTCTACAACCTGCTGCTGTTTTTTTCGGTGCGCGACCGGGCCTACCTGATCTATGTGGCTTTCGTGGCCTGCATGGCCATGGCGCAGGCAGCCTTGACGGGCTTCGGCGCGCAGTTCCTCTGGCCGGAGCTGCTGTGGTGGAACAGCGTTTCGCCGCCGGCCGGCATGGCCGCCACGGCGGTCTTCGGCTTGCTGTTTGCGCGCAGCTTTCTGTCCAGCGCGCTCAAGATGCCGCGGCTGGACCGCCTGATGCTGACGCTGGTGGCCGGCTGGCTGCTGACGCTGCTGGCAGCGCTCACCTTGCCCTACGTGGTGTCGTCGTTGATGGTGACGGTGCTGGCCGTCTTCAGTGTGATCACCCTGGTGGTCGTGGGGCTGCTGAGCTTGCGCTCGGGCCACCCTGGCGCGAAATACTTTCTCGCCGCCTGGGCTTTGCTTCTGGTGGGTGTGGTCACGCTGGCCTTGCACAATACCGGCGTGCTGCCTTCCAACGCCTTGACGGCCAACTCCCTGTTGATCGGCTCCGCGCTGGAAATGGTGGTGCTGTCGTTTGCACTGGCAGACCGCATCAACGTGACCCGGCGCGAAAAAGAACAGGCGCAGGCCCGGACCATGGCCGAGCACGCCATGGTGCAAGCCTTGAGCGCCTCACAAGAGAACTTCCGCACGCAGCTCAAAGAGCGCGAGATGATTCTTGAGAACTCCATCGTCGGCATTGCCTTTCTCACGCCTGATGGGCGCTTTCGCTGGGCCAACCAGGCCATGCTGAAAGTCTTTGGCGCCGGCAGCAACGCGCTCACCTCGATGGAGCCGTTTTACCTGTCGCGGGAGGAATACATCCGCGTGGGCGGCGAGGTAGCCGCCTGCGTTGCACGCGGTGAAAACTACGAAGCCGAAATCCAGGTGCAACAGTTCGACGGCACGCGAATCTGGGTGTCGCTGTCAGGCAAGTCCGTCAGCGAGCGCGACCTCAGCCAGGGCACCGTCTGGGTGATCATCAACATCACGCGGCGCAAGGAGCTGGAGGCACAACTGGTGCGCACCTCATCCGAGCGCGAGGCCATCCTCAACAGCGCGCTGGTGGGCATCGTGCTGTCGGTGAGCCGGCGCCATGAATGGGTGAACGAGAAATTCGCCCAGATCATGGGCTGCGCGCGCGAAGAGCTGATCGGCCAGCCGTCCAGCTACATCCACCCGGACCTCACCACCTGGGAGCAGTTCGGCAGGGAAGCACGCCAGACCCTCATAGAGACCGGAAGCTATATCGCCGAACGGCAGCTCAAGCGCCGCGACGGAACGCTCTTCTGGGCCGAGATGGCCGGTAGCTGCATCCAGCCCAAAGACCCCGACTCGGGCGTGATCTGGGCCTTCCTGGACATCACCGAGCGGAAAAAGTCCGAAGCGGATACGCACGAAGCGCTGGAGCAGCAAAAGGCGCTCAATGAATTGCGCACCCGCTTCGTGGCCATGACCAGCCATGAGTTCCGTACACCGCTGTCCGGCATTTTGTCGGCTGAAGAACTGCTCAGGCACTACGGCAGCCGGTTGCCGGAGCATGAAAAACTGGAAATTCTCGACAGCATTGCCGCCGGAGTAAAGCGCATGACCGGCATGCTGGACCGCGTGCTGCTGCTGGGCAAAGCGGACGCCCAGATGCTGGAGTTCGAGCCGCATCCGGTTGACCTGGAAAAGCTGTGCAATCAGGTGCTGGAAGAAGCCGGCATGCAGCAGCCCGACAGCCTGTGCGACCTGCGCCTGGAATACACCGCCGGAACCGGCCTGGGCATGTATGACGAAAAGCTCTTGCGGCATATCTTCGGCAACCTGCTGTCCAACGCCGTCAAGTACTCGCCGCTGGGCGGCCTGGTGTTGTTCAAGGTGCGCGCCGACGGGGACATGGTTGTCATGGAAGTCGCGGATGAAGGCATCGGCATCCCGGAGGAGGAATTGCCGCACCTGTTTGAATCGTTTCATCGCGCCAGCAACGTAGGCACCATCCAGGGCACGGGCCTCGGGCTGGCGATTGTGCGCAACGCGGTCGACATCCATGGTGGCACCATCGATGTGCAGAGCAGCGCGGGGAATGGCACGCGCTTTACGGTGCGGCTGCCTGCACGGCGCTGAAGGTTGCCGCGATGACTGCTTCCGCCCTCGTTCAGCGACGCCAGCTGTTGCAGTCGTTGGCGGCGGCGGGAGCCGGCATGTACCTGCCGCGCAGCGCATGGTCCCAGGCGCGGGTTAGCGGTAATCCCTTCACGCTCGGCATCGCCAGCGGCTCGCCCACGCATGATTCCGTGGTGCTCTGGACGCGGCTGGCCTTTGAAAAAGAAGACGCCTCGCGTTTGCAGCCGGGCCCTGTTGCGGTGCGATGGGAGCTCGCGCATGACGACGGGTTCTCCCGCATCGTGCAAACGGGGCAGGCCCAGGCCGTGGCGGGCCTGGCCCATTCGGTGCATGTGGAAGTGCAAGGCCTTCAGCCCGACCGCTGGTATTTTTATCGCTTTGTGGTGGGCGATGCGGTCAGCGCCACCGGCCGCACCCGTACCTTTCCTGCACCCGACGCCGTCGTGGCGCGCCTGCGGCTGGCCTACGCCTCGTGCCAGCGCTGGGAGCACGGCTACTACAGCGCCTACCGTCACATGCGGGATGAAGCGCTGGACCTGGTGATGTTCCTGGGCGACTACATCTATGAATATCCCACGGCAGCCAGGGCCGTGCGCGCCCCCACGGGCGGTTGGCTGCTTACGCTGGACGACTACCGCCAGCGCTACGCCCTGCACAAGAGCGATGCCGACCTGCAGGCCATGCACGCAAGCTGCCCGTGGATGGTGACTTGGGACGACCATGAGGTGCAAAACGACTACGCGGGCGCCACACCTGGTGACAGCGGGCCGCCTGCGCCTGATTTTGCCGCCCGTCGCGCGGCGGCCTACCAGGCCTTTTATGAGCACATGCCGGTTCGCGCATCGGTGTTGACGCAGGCGATGGCAGGTCTGGCCAGCGGCGCCGAGATGCGCATTTACCAGCGCGTGCCCTACGGCCGACTGGCCTCGCTCTACATGCTCGACGCCCGGCAATACAAGGATGCGCAAGTTTGCACACGGGAAGGCAAAGCCGGCTCCAGCACACTGAACCCTGCAAACTGCGCGGCATGGAAGGACCCGGCCCGCAGCATGCTGGGCGCGCAGCAGGAAAGCTGGCTGGACGCTGAGTGGGGCAGGGCCGCCAGCAAAGAAAGCGGCTGGAACGTCATCGGCCAGCAATCGCTGCTGGGCCAGCGCGACTTCCACCGCGGGCCGGGGCAGATTTTCTGGAACGATGGCTGGGACGGCTATGCGGCGGCGCGCACGCGTTTTACCGGCGCCTTGCAAAAGCACGCTGTCGCCAACCCGGTCGTCCTGGGCGGCGACGTGCATGAAAACTGGGTCGGCCATGTCAAAGCCGACTACGCCGATGCCGGCAGCGCGTCCGTAGGGACAGAGTTCTGCGGCACCAGCCTCACGTCACGCTCGAACGGCAACGCCAAGATCCCCGACACCCTCGCCGAGAACCCGCACTTTGTCTTTGCAGACTCGGAGCGCAAAGGTTATGGCGTAGTGGAACTGACTCCGAGCAAGCTCACAACCACCCTGCGTGTGGTGGACGATGTGACGCGTGCCGACAGCGGCGTGCAAACGCTGGCGAAGTTTGCGGTGCAGGCCGGGCGGCCGGTGATTGAAAAAGCCTGAGCCCAGTCTGAATGCAGCGGCCTGCGGCTCAAGCGCTTCTGAGGTCTTTTATAAGAAAAATCGGGCTCTAGCCTTTAATTACCTCGGCAAGTAGCTATTAAAACAATAGCGCCTGGTGCGGGCCGGGACGCGCGACAAGCTCAAGCCACCAGCTCTTCCTCTTCCAGGTCGTCGTGCAAAAAGCCGCCGCTCTGGTGCGCCCAGAGGCGCGCATAGAGGCCGCCGTTGGCCAGCAGGCTGCGGTGGTCGCCTTCTTCGACGATGCGGCCCTGGTCGAGCACGATCAGCCTGTCCATCGCGGCGATGGTCGAGAGGCGGTGGGCAATCGCGATCACCGTCTTGCCCTGCATCAACGTGTTCAGGCTGCTCTGGATGGCGACCTCGACTTCAGAATCAAGCGCACTGGTGGCTTCGTCCAGCAGCAGGATGGGCGCGTCTTTGAGCATCACGCGCGCAATCGCGATGCGCTGGCGCTGCCCGCCCGAGAGCTTCACGCCGCGTTCGCCCACATGCGCGTCGTAGCCGTGGCGGCCGTGCGGGTCGGTCAGGTCGTTGATGAAGGCGTCGGCTTCGGCGCGCCGTGCGGCCAGGCGCATATCTTCATCACTGGCGCCGGGGCGGCTGTAGGTGATGTTGTCGCGCACCGAGCGATGCAGCAGCGAGGTGTCTTGGGTCACCATGCCGATGTGGCTGCGCAGGCTGTCTTGCGTCACGCTGGCGATGTCCTGGCCGTCGATCAGGATGCGCCCGCCGTCGAGGTCGTAAAACCGCAGCAGCAGATTGACGAGTGTTGATTTGCCGGCGCCGGAGCGCCCGATCAGGCCGATCTTTTCGCCGGGTCTGACGGTCAGTGTCAGTTGGTCGATTACCGGCTTGTTTTTGCCGTAGCTGAAGTTCACGGCTTCAAAGCGTACCTCGCCGCGCGGCACGTCCAGCGCGGCCGCATCGGGCGCCTCCACGATGGTGTAGGGCCGCGAGAGCGTGTTGATGCCATCCTGCACGGTGCCCACGCTTTCAAAGAGGCTGGTGGTTTCCCACATGATCCAGTGCGACATGCCCTGCAGGCGCAGCGCCATGGCGGTGGCCGCGGCCACCGCGCCCGCGCCGACCTGGCCCAGGTGCCAGAGCCACAGCGCCGTACCGGCCATGCCGAGGATCAGGCCCATGCTGAGCGTGTGGTTGACGATCTCAAAGGCACTGACCAGGCGCATCTGGGTGTAGCCGGTCTTCATGAACTCGCTCATGGCATCGCGTGCAAAGCCGGCCTCGCGCCGCGTGTGCGAGAACAACTTGACGGTGGTGATGTTGGTATAGGCGTCGGTGATGCGGCCCGTCATCAGTGAGCGGGCGTCAGCCTGCTGCTTGCCGATGCGGCCCAGCCGGGGCACGAAGTAATACAGGCTTGCAATGTAGAGCACCAGCCAGACCAGGAAGGGCGCCACCAGCTTCATGTCAAAGGCCGCGGCCAGCACCGTCATGGTGGCGATGTAGACACCCATGGCCACCAGCACATCGGCCAGCACGAAGAGCGTGTCGCGCACCGCCAGCGCGGTCTGCATGACTTTGGTGGTCAGCCGTCCGGCGAACTCGTCCTGGTAGAAGGACATGCTTTGCCCCAGCATCAGGCGGTGAAAGTTCCAGCGCAGCCGCATCGGGAAATTGATCGCCAGCGTCTGGTGCTTCACAGTGGTCTGCAGCGCCACGGCCCCGATGCTGGCCACCACGATGAGCGCAAGCCAGCCCAGCGTATTGCCGTGCTCGGTCCACAGGTTGGCGGGCGCCGTCGTACCCAGCCAGTCGACGATGCGGCCCAGCATGGCGAACATCAGGGCTTCAAAAATCGCCATGACCGCCGAGAGCAATGCCAGCAGCAGGATGTAGCCGCGTGCGCCTTCGGTGCAGGCCCACAGGAAGGCCATGAAACCCTTGGGCGGCAAGGAAGGGTCGGCGTCAGGGTAGGCGGGAAGCTGGCTTTCGAATCGTTTGAAAAAACCCATGGATGTCGGTTGTCTTTTGGTTCAGGTGTCTGCTTATAAAGCCTTATGGCTGCGGGATCGTTGACTTATTCGGGAGGGATTGATGCGCCGTGATGCCGGCGCGGATGCTTTAGCTGAAAAGCTCCAGCAGGCGGTCCAGCCCGCCTTCATCAATGGCGACCATGGCCTGCTCGCGCACGCGGGGCTTGGCATGGTAGGCCACTGAAAGGCCGGCCACGCCCATCATGGGCAGGTCGTTGGCGCCGTCGCCCATGGCAATCGCCTGCAGCGGGTTGATGCCCAGGTTGCCGCAGGTTTCCAGGAGCATCTTGCGCTTTTCTTCGCCGTCGCAGATGTCGCCCCAGGGCTGGTCGACCATCTTGCCGGTGAGAAAACCATCCTCCACCTCCAGCACGTTGGAGCGCGTGTAGTCGATGCCGAGCTCGTCACGCACACGGTCAGTGAAGAAAGTAAAGCCGCCGCTGACCAGCAACACCTTCATGCCGGCCTCCTTGCAGGCGTGCACCAGTTCGGCGGCGCCGGGGTTGAGCTTCAGGCGCTTGTGGTAGACCTCGTCCATGCTGGCCACGCTGACGCCTTTGAGCAGCGCCACACGCTGGCGCAGGCTTTCCTTGTAATCGCTGATCTCGCCACGCATGGCGGCTTCGGTGATGGCCGCCACTTCGGCCTTGCGGCCGGCAGCGTCGGCGATTTCATCCACGCACTCGATGTTGATGAGTGTGGAGTCCATGTCAAAGGCGATCAGCTTGAAGTCGCTGAGCTTCAAGTCAGGCGTAGAGACGTTGACGACGAGGCCGGGGGAGATTTCGGTAGGGGTCATGGGGTGGGTGCTGGCGGTGCGGTGAGTGGCGGTGGGTATGGAGAATCAGATGAGGGCGCGCGAAGGCGCTGCCAGCCAGTTCTCAAGCTTCAGGCCGGGAACACGTTCAAAGGCCGCATCAGCAGTGACAAGGGTGGCATCGAGCGCAAGGGCGTGCGCGGCGATCAGCAAATCATTGCCGCTCATGGGCTGTCCTGCATATTCGAGCCTGGCGCGCAGGTTGGCATAGTGGTCGGCGACCTCGGCCCCCAGAGGCATGACGTCAACAGATTCCATGACTGCGCGGTAGGCCACGTCCAGGCGGCTATTTTTTCTTCGGGCCAGGCCGAACTCCAATTCACACTGAACCACAATGCTGGTGCACAGCGGTTCAGCGCCCCGTGTCCGGCTTGCCTCCCGGGCGCGTTGTGCGGCGGGTCCTTCGAGGTTGCGCATCATGTCCGAAATGATGTTGGTGTCCAGCAGGAGCAGGCTCATAGGATGATGTCGTCGAGGGGCAGCAGGCCTTCATCAACATCCGGAAAGGGCTCATCTATTGGCCCAAGGTGCCGGATGGCATCCAGTGCCGCCACCAGCGCAGCGAGGGTTCCTTTTTGCGGTTTCTCCGGCACCTCGATGATCAGCCGGTTGCCTTCGCGCCGCATGATGGCGTCCTTGCCGGGCAGTTCGAACTCCTTTGGAATGCGCACTGCCTGGTTGGCGCCGTTTTTGAACAAGCGAACGTGCCTGGCACCCGTATCGGCGACGTAGGGCAGCAGGTTTTCAGAGGCGATAGGGGGTGAAGTGGCCATGGGCTGCTCCTTGTCCAATAAGTTTTTATTGTAGCATATGCTTCGGCATATGTCATTTTTGACGACTCCCCGTCTTGGAGGAGTTGGAGAATTTCTGACCCCGTCTTCAGGCATCAAATTGGCCTTAAAGCCAATAGGGATGAGTGCTAGTAGCTATCAAATCAGTAGCGCCTGGCTCCGCCGCTTCAGGCCGCTTCCAGCGCCGGTTTTGGCTGTCCCAAACTCCGCAAAACGTCGCGCACCATCTGCGCGCGGTCTTTGGGTTCGGGCAGTTCGCGTTCTATGCGCAGCTTGTCGTTGCCGGCCAGCCGGATGTGCCGGTTTTTCTGGATGAGATGCATGATGGCCATTGAATCGATAGGCGGGTCTTTCTTGAAGGTGATGTTGATGCCGCCGGGCGCGGCATCCACCTTGACGACACCATACGGCCGGGCAATCACGCGCAGGCGGTGCACGTCGATCAGCGTTTGCGCCTGCGGCGGCAGCTTGCCGAAGCGGTCGACGATTTCCTCAAGCAGCGCGTCGATCTGGTCGGTGTTTTTGGCGGTGGCCAGCTTTTTGTAGAACGACAGGCGCAGGTGCACGTCGCCGCAATAGTCGTTAGGCAGCAGGGCGGGGGCATGCAGGTTGATTTCGGTCGTGACGCTCAATGGCGACAGCAGATCGGGCTCGCGCCCGGCCTTGAGCGAGGCAACCGCTTCGCTGAGCATCTCGTTATAGAGCTGAAAGCCGACTTCGAGCATGTTGCCGCTCTGGTTCTCGCCCAGCACTTCGCCGGTGCCGCGAATCTCCAGGTCGTGCATCGCCAGGTAAAAGCCTGAGCCGAGCTCTTCCATCTGCTGGATGGCTTCAAGCCGCTGGCCGGCCTGCTTGGTCAGGCCCTCGATGTCGGGCACCATCAAATAGGCATAGGCCTGGTGGTGGCTGCGGCCCACGCGCCCGCGCAGCTGGTGCAACTGCGCCAGGCCGAATTTGTCGGCGCGGCTCATCACGATGGTGTTGGCGGTCGGCACGTCGATGCCGGTTTCGATGATGGTCGAGCACAGCAGCAGGTTGTAGCGCTGGGCGATGAAGTCCTTCATCACGCGCTCCAGGTCTCGCTCGGGCATCTGGCCGTGTGCCACGGCGATGCGGGCTTCGGGCAGTATCTCTTCGAGCTTTTCACGCCGGTTCTGGATGGTTTCGACCTCGTTGTGCAGGAAGTAGACCTGCCCGCCGCGTTTTAATTCGCGCAGCACGGCTTCGCGGATCACGCCGTTGTTTTCGCTGCGCACAAAGGTCTTGATGGCCAGGCGCCGCTGCGGCGCGGTGGCGATCACGCTCAGGTCGCGCAGGCCTTCAAGCGCCATGCCCAGCGTGCGCGGGATCGGCGTGGCCGTCAGCGTCAGCACGTCCACCTCGGCGCGCATCGCCTTCATGGCCTCTTTGTGGCGCACGCCGAAGCGGTGCTCTTCATCGATGATGAGCAGGCCCAGGCGTTCGAACTTCACGTCCTGGCTGAGCAGCTTGTGCGTGCCGACCACGATGTCGACCGTGCCGTCGGCCAGGCCCTTGATGGCGGCGGTGATTTCTTTGGCAGAGCGGAAGCGGCTCATCTCGGCGATCTTGACCGGCCACTTGGCGAAGCGGTCCACCAGCGTCTGGTAGTGCTGCTCGGCCAGCAGGGTGGTGGGCGCCAGCAGGGCAACCTGTTTGCCGCCTGTGACGGCGATGAAGGCAGCGCGCAGGGCGACTTCCGTCTTGCCGAAGCCCACGTCGCCGCAGACCAGCCTGTCCATCGGGCGCGGGCTGATCATGTCCTGGATCACGGCATGGATGGCCGCGCGCTGGTCGGCGGTTTCTTCAAAGCCGAAGTCGTTGGCAAAGGTCTCGTAGTCCCCGGGTGAATAGCGGAAGGCATGGCCTTCGCGCGCGGCGCGGCGGGCGTAGATGTTGAGCAGCTCGGCGGCCGAGTCGCGGATCTGTTCGGCCGCCTTGCGTTTGGCTTTTTCCCATTGGCCGCTGCCCAGCCTGTGCAGCGGGGCTTCTTCGGCGCTGACGCCGGTGTAGCGGCTGATCAGGTGCAACTGGCTGACAGGTACGTACAGCGTGGCGCTGTCGGCGTATTCGAGGTGCAAAAACTCCTGCAGCAGCGGCGTGCCGTCGGCGTTGGTGCCCTGGCCCAGGTCCATGTTGATGAGGCCCCGGTAGCGGCCGATACCGTGGGCGCTGTGCACCACCGGGTCGCCGACGTTGAGCTCGGAGAGGTCCTTGATCAGCGCTTCTACGTCGCTGACCTGTTCCTGCTTTTTGTTGCGGCGGCGCACCGTGGCGCCTGCGGCAAACAGCTCGGTTTCGGTGATGAAGTCGATGCCTTCTTCGAGCCAGCTGAAGCCGGTGTTCAGCGCCGCAGTGGCGATGCCCAGCTTTTCGTCGCTGGCCTGGAAGTCCTGGAGCGAGTCAAATGCCGGCGGGCTGACACTGCTGGCACGCAGAAAGTCCAGCAGGCTTTCACGCCGGCCTTCGCTTTCGGCCAGCACCAGCACGCGGTGGGCGGTGTTGCGTACATGGCCCTTGAACCGGGAGAGCGGGTCTTCTGCGCCGCGCACCACGGCCATTTCACCGAGCTTTTGAAACTGCGCGTTGTCGGCCACGTCTTCGACCGTGGCGCGTATGGCCAGTTGTGCGTAGTCGTTGGCGCGTGCGTAAAACTGCTCGGTGCCCAGGAAGAGCGACTCGGGCGGCAGCGCCGGGCGGTCGGGCGCATCGCGCACCAGGCGGTAGCGGTCTTTGGTGTCTTGCCAGAAGCGCTGGAAAGCCGGTTCCAGGTCGCCGTGCAGCACCACCGTGGCGTTGCTTCCCAGGTAATCGAACACCGTGGCGGTTTCTTCAAAGAAAAGCGGCAGGTAGTACTCGATGCCGGCGGTGGCCACGCCGTTGCCCATGTCTTTGTAGATGCGGCTCTTGGTCGGGTCGCCATCCAGCAGCTCGCGCCAGCGGCTGCGGAACCGGGCGCGCGCCTCGTCGTCCATCGGAAACTCACGCCCGGGCAAGAGGCGCACCTCGGGCACGGGGTAGAGGCTGCGCTGGCTGTCGGGGTCAAAGGTGCGGATGCTGTCGATCTCGTCATCAAACAGGTCAACGCGATAAGGCACAGGGCTGCCCATGGGAAACAGGTCAATCAAACCGCCGCGCACCGCGTACTCGCCGGGGCTGACGACTTGCGTGACGTGGCTGTAGCCGGCCAGCGTGAGCTGGGCTTTGAGTTTGGTTTCATCAAGCTTTTGCTTGACCTTGAACTGAAAGGTGTAGCCTGCCAGGAAGCTGGGCGGCGCAAGCCGGTACAGCGCCGTAGTGGCGGGCACGATGACCACGTCGGCGCCGGTCTCCTTGTCGCGTTGCTGGATGCGCCACAGCGTGGCCAGGCGCTCGCTGATGAGGTCCTGATGCGGCGAGAAAGTGTCGTAGGGCAGGGTTTCCCAATCAGGGAACAGCGCGCAGCGCAAGTCCGGTGCAAAAAACGCGATCTCGTCCATCAGGCGCTGGGCTGTGGTGGCGTCTGAGGTGATGATGGCGGTCAGCTTGCCGGCCGCCTTTTCGCGGGTGCCCAGGCGGGCCAGCAGCAGGGCATCGGCAGAGCCGGCAGGCTGGGGCAGGGTGTAGCGTTTGCCAGTGACGAGTGGGGGTAGCTGCATGAATCGGGGCCGCTGGGGTGGTTGGTTCGGATGTGAGCTTGAAGTCAGGAAATCAATCGCCAAAAGCCAAGCACCCCAAACCATCCGGAGTGGGGTGCCTGCGTTCAATCCCCTGATTTTAGAATCTATGATGAAGTTATGACGACAAGCCCTGCCAATACCCGCCCCGATTCGCGTTTTTTTGTGCTGATCCCCTGTGCGGGGCAGGGTAGCCGGGCCGGAACTGCCAAGGCCAAGCAGTACCACCTGATTGACGGCCTGCCCATGGTGAGGCATACGGTCGAAGCGTTCAGGGCTCTCTCAGACATCTTTGCGGCGGTCTGGGTGGTGATTTCGCCGTCTGACGACGACTTTCTGGATGTGTTTCCCGATTTCAACCGGGGCAATGAAGTCCTGCTGGTGGGCGGGGGCGCCACACGGGCGGCCACCGTGCTCAATGGCCTCAAAGCCATGCGGGAGCAGCAGCCCGGCGGCGCGGCCCTGACCGACTGGGTGCTGGTGCACGATGCCGCGCGCTGCCTGGTCACACCCGAGCAGATCAAGGCATTGATCAATGAGTGCCGCCATGACGCCGTAGGTGGCCTGCTGGCGCAAAAACTGCCCGATACGCTCAAAACCGAACGGGACGGCCGCGTGGCTTCTACCGTGGATCGCAGTGACAAATGGCTGGCGCAAACGCCGCAGATGTTTCGCATCGGTGCGCTGATCGATGCCTTGCAACAGGCCGGTGACGCCGTCACCGATGAATCCAGCGCGATGGAGGCGGCCGGCCTGTCGCCCCGGCTGGTGAGCGGCAGCGCGCAGAACTTCAAGGTCACCTATCCGGAGGATTTCGCGCTGGCCGAGGCCATCTTTGAACGGCGCAGAAAATAAGCCATGCCATCCAATTCGCATCACCCACGTTACGCAAACAAGGCCTCACGATGACCGCCATGAATTTTCGAATCGGTGAAGGCTGGGACACGCACGCCCTGGTGCCAGGGCGCAAGCTCATCATCGGCGGCGTCGACATTCCGCACACCGTGGGCCTGCTGGGCCATTCGGACGCCGACGTGCTGCTGCACGCGATTACCGACGCGCTGCTGGGCGCGGCGGCGCTGGGCGACATCGGCTCGCATTTCCCCGACACCGACGCGCGCTTCAAGGGTGCGGATTCATCGGTGCTGCTCAAGGAAGTCGGGCGAAAGCTGGCTGAACTCGGCTGGAAGATCGGCAACATCGACAGCACCGTGATTGCGCAGGCGCCCAAGCTGGCTCCGTACATCGCGGCGATGCGCGGCAATATCGCCGCGGCCCTGGGGCTGGACGCCGGCCAGGTGAACGTGAAGGCCAAGACGGCAGAAAAACTGGGCCCGGTGGGGCAGGGGCTGAGCATGGAAGCCCGTGCCGTGGTGCTGTTGCACCGCTAGGCCGCCGCCGCGCGCTACAGGTTGATTGCTATATTTTTGATAGCTGAAGGCCAAGTCCCTGCCTGGGCTAGAGGCCTATTTCTTGATTTCTAGTTCGAATTGCGACATTGGCTGCGCTGCTCGAAGAGTACCTCATCAGAAGTTTTAAAGCCCAGGCAGGCACGAGGTCTGGTGTTGAGCAAATGCTCGATCCGGGCAATTGAGGCAGGTGTCTGCAAGCTCAAGGGCTCACCCTTGGGGATGAACTGGCGCACCAGTCCGATGGTGTTCTCATTGGTGCCGCGTTGATTGGGCCGGCGTGCATCGCACACGTACAGCCGCTGGGGCTGGATCACCGTGTGCAGCCTGGCGAACTCGCTGCCCCGGTCGGTCGTGATGCTCAGCACCGGCCAGCGAGCGTCGCCCAGCAGGCAGCTGCGCAGCGCAGCCGCTGCCGTCTCGGGCAACCCGTTGTCCAGTAGCACCAGCCGGGTGTACCGGCTGAGCCGCTCCACGCACACCAGCAGCCGGGCCTTGTAGGCGCCGCGCACGCCGATCATGGTGTCAACCTCCCAATGGCCCAATTCCAGGCGCTGGCGCACATGGGCCGGGCGCTGGGCGATGGGTTGCACCGAGCGGGCCCAGCCGAACACGCTGCTCGGGCCGTTGCCCCCTGGGCGAGGCGGGCGCGCGCGCCGCAGGGGCCGCTCGTGGCGCTCGGGCCAGATACGGGCTGCCCAGGCATAGATGGCCTGCATGCTGGGCATAGCCCCAAGGCCCCCGCAGGCGGGCGCGGGCAAGGCCTTGAGCTGCGCCCGTCCGGCGATCTGCTGGGGCGACCAGTAAGTCTTCACCAGTGCTTTGCGCACCTGCGCCCAGACAGCGGCCGCATAGCGCGAGGCGTTGGCGGCACAGCGCAGCGCGCAGCCCAGGCGGTGACGTTGGGCACGTTCGGCGTTGTAAGCGCCTGCGCAGCGCGCCAGTTCGCGGTAGATGGTGCTTCGGTGGCGCCCCAGGCGCCGGGCGATCTGGCACTTGTTCAAATTCTGTTCAAGCCAGGCTTGAATCTGGTAGCGTTCAGTTGGGCTGAGGTGGTTGTGAGTCATTGGCAAACCCTGTCGGTGTAGGAACCTAAAGGCTAGCCAATTCACTCCATCCTCAGCCCTTCTTGATGCGCTTGGGGGTGTCGCAATTCGATTTGGAAATCAAGATTTTTCTTAAATTGACTGAGGCTGCCTGAAATGGAACCAAGACGGTTCAGCCTTCAGTTCAGTTCAGTTCAGTTCAGTTCAGTTCAGCTCCTGCGCAGCTTGATGTGCGCGGCCAGCCCGCCCGAGCCCGTGTTGGCCAGGCCAAACACACCGCCCATGCGGTGGATGGTTTTCTCGACAATCGCCAGGCCCAGGCCCGCACCGGTGGCCGCCGTGCGTGCGGCATCGCCGCGGAAAAACGGGCGTGTGAGTTTTGAGAGCGTCTCGGGCGCCACGCCCATGCCGTGGTCGCGCACCTTGATCAGTACCCACTGGTCACGCGCCTTGGCGGCGATGTCGACCAGGGCAATGCCGGTTTCCGGTGTCTTGCCGTAGCGCCTGGCGTTTTCCAGCAAGTTCGAAATCACCCGCGACAGCTCCACCTCGTCGGCCAGCACGGCCATGTCGTCGGGAATCGTGACAGTCACCCGCATGTCTTCGTAGTCGGCGATCGCATACACCGCGGCATCGACCACGGCATTGAGCGAGACGCGCTCCAGCCGCGGCGGCTCGGGCCTGGCGTAGTCCAGGAATTTGTCGATGATCGCGTCCAGTTGCGTGATGTCGGCGGCCATGTGCTCGCGCGCATCGGCGTCCGCCACGCTCATCTCGGTTTCCAGGCGCAGCCGGGCCAATGGCGTGCGCAAGTCGTGCGAGATACCGGCCAGCATGATGACCCGGTCTTGCTCGATTTTGGAGAGCTGCTCGGCCATGCGGTTAAAGCCGATGTTGACTTCGCGGATTTCACTCGTGGCGACTTTTTCGTCCAGCAGGCTGGCGTCAAAGTCACCGTCGCGCATGCGGCTGGCCGCAAAAGACAGTTGCTTGAGCGGCCGGTTGATCAGCCTGGCGATAAAGGCCGCACCCGCCAGCGACAACGCGGCGGCGGTGATCAGCCAGATCACCCAGGTGCTGTTGCGCGACGGGCCGATCTTGGACGGATCAGTGAGCAGCCAGTAAGAGTCCCCGTCGATGGCAAAGCCCACCCACAGGCCCTTCTGGCCGTTGACGCTGCTGGCCACCACAGTGCCCATGCCCAGTCGCGCCTTGAGTTCCTCGGCAGTGCGCTCCCCAAACTCGTCGCTTTCAAACAGCTCGAATTTGTCTTTGGGCTCGCGCGGCGTGATGCGCACACGCTCCTCGTCGGCCAGCGTCTTGATCAGCGACACGCGGGCGATGGCGTCCGAATAGCGGAGCGCGGCCCGGCTCAGGTTGACCAGCGAGGCCAGCTGCTGCGCGCTCTGGATGGCACGCGGCTCGGATTCCAGCGCGCGAAAGGTCTGCAGCCAGGCCACGATAGAGCCGAACAGCAGCAGCGCCAGGAAAAAGAAGGTTCGCCAGAACAGGCTGAAGCCCCGCCGTGGGCGCATCTCCAGCGGTGCCGGGGCGGTTTCAAGGGGAGCAGGATTGGTGGCGTCCATAGGTGGTGGGTAGGTGCCGCGTGCAGGCAATCGACGGACGTTAGCACGATACGCCAGCGCGGCGGCAGCCAAGCTGTTGCCGCCTGTTGCAAGCGCGCGTCATGTGATATAGCCCCACTGGCTGTGCCCAAAGAACTCTTAACCCAGCATGAGCCCGCGGAACTGGCTTTGCCAGGCCGCAGGGCGGGCGGCCCCCCCGGGGGGCAGGGAGCTACACGAAGTGAGCGACCGTGGGGGCTATCAGTTAGTGCCGTCCGGCACGAACACGTAGCCAATGCCCCAGACCGTCTGGATGTAGCGGGGCACGGCGGCATCGACCTCGATCAGCTTGCGCAGGCGCGAAACCTGCACGTCCAGGCTGCGGTCAAAGGGCTCGAACTCGCGTCCGCGCGCCAGCTGGGCCAGCTTTTCGCGCGACAGCGGCTGGCGCGGGTGGCGCACCAGGGTTTTCAGCATGGCGAACTCACCGGTGGTCAGCGGCAGTTCTTCGCCGTTTTTGTGCAGGGTGCGCAGGCCCATGTCAAACGAGAAGGGGCCGAAGGTGATGACCTCCTGGTCGCTGGACGGGGCGCCTGGCACTTCGGCGGTGGGCCGGCGGCGCAGCACCGCGTGGATACGGGCCAGCAATTCGCGCGGGTTGAAAGGTTTGGCGAGGTAGTCGTCAGCGCCGACTTCCAGTCCGACGATGCGGTCCACGTCCTCACCCTTGGCTGTCAGCATGATGATGGGGGTGCGGTCGTTGGCCGCGCGCAGCCGGCGGCAGATGGACAGGCCGTCTTCGCCCGGCATCATCAGGTCCAGCACGATCAGGTCGACCGCGTCGCGCAGCATGATGCGGTTCAGCGCCTTGCTGTCTTCGGCAAGGATGACTTCAAAACCCTCTTGGGCCAGATAGCGGCGCAGCAAGTCGCGGATGCGGGCATCGTCGTCAAGGATCAGGATTTTGTCGGCGCGGGCGTTGGGTTGAGCTTGGGTCATAGTCATCTGGTAATTTGTAACAGAGCCATTTTGAAGGCTGAAAACACGAGATGTCTCATTTTTCAGTCACTTTGACACACTGTTACATAAGTTGCGGACGCATGCATGCGCAAGAATTGATTATGGAAATCCTCCTACACCCGCCTGGAAACGGGCGTGTGAAAATCGCGGCCCACGCGTTGTGTCCGCCGTAAAAAGGGCGGAATCCTCTTCATAGCCGCCGGTCGGCAACTTCGCAAGATGCAGGTGACTGATCGGCTCCCCAAGCGCAGGACAGGCATGACTTGCCACAACCCAATGCCTGGCCCGGGTTAACCCCTTTTTGTTTTCTTCTTCGTTTCATGTCTTTCCCGGCCACACAACTGTGGCCAAAAGCAAGATCAACCACCTGAAAGGTAATTTCCAATGCGAACTTCCAAATCGATTGCCGTCTGTGTCCTGCTGGCGGGCGCCGCCTTCGCTTCTGGCGTGATGGCCCAGCCCACGCACCATGAGCCCCTGCAGAATGTGGCCCAGATCTCGGCCACCGGCACTGTCGAAGTGCAGCAGGACCTGCTGTCGATTTCCCTGACCACCACGCGCGACGGCACTGACGCCGGTGCCGTGCAAACCCAGCTCAAGCAGGCCCTGGATGCCGCACTCACTCAGGCCAAGCAGGCCGCCGCCCCCGGCCAGATGGACGTGCGCACCGGCAACTTCAGCCTTTATCCGCGCTACAACAAGGACGGCAAGATCAACGGCTGGCAGGGCTCCACCGAGCTGCTGCTGGAAGGCAAGGACTTCCCGCGCATCACCAGCACGGCCGGCAAGATTCAGACGCTCACCATGGGCAATGTGAGCTTTGCCCTGAGCCGCGAGCAGCGCGCCAAAGTCGAGGGCGAAGCCCAGGCCCAGGCGATTGAGCGCTTCAAGGCCAAGGCAACCGAAGTGGCCCGCAGCTTTGGCTTTGGCAGCTACTCCCTGCGCGAAGTTTCCGTCAATGCCAACGACCAGGGCCCCATTCCGCGCCCCCGGATGATGGCAATGTCGGCCAAGGCCGAAATGGCTGATTCATCGGTTCCTGTGGAGGCCGGCAAGAGCACGGTGCTGGTTAACGTGTCGGGCTCTGTGCAGATGAAGTAAGGGGTTGGGGAGGCGTGCCGGCGGCCCGGCGGTTTTTGAGGCTGTGGCGCGCCACCACCTTTGCACGGATGTGGTCGTAAGCCCAGTTAAAGCCGAAGGTATAGGGCAAAAAGAACAGCACGATGGCGATGTCCAGCACAAAGGCTTCCCAGAGGCCGATGCCCAGCCACCAGGCCGCCAGCGGAACCACCGCGATGACCAGGCCGATTTCAAACAGCACCGCGTGTACCGCACGTGCGCCCAGCGTGCGCCGAAACCCCATGCGTCGCTGCGCCCGGTCAAAGATGGCGTTGAACACCATGTTCCAGGTCATGGCCATGAGCGACACCATGAGGGTGAGCAGGCCCATGTGCGCCAGCGAATAGCCCAGCAGCCAGGCGCCCAGCGGCGCGCAGATGGCAATGGCCAGGACTTCAAACCCGAGGGCGTGGAAAAAACGTTCTTTGAGGGACTTCTGGAGACTCACGATGCGGTTCACTTTCTGACTGGTTCGGCCCCATAAGCGCTGCGTTTGGCGGGTGCTTGGCGGCGATGAGGACATTTTCATCGCTATTTCAAATACATTAAAATCAATAACTATCGTAAAAATAGATAACTAGCAGATCGTGAGTCCTGCATGCGCCATTCCCCGGAAGCCCTGACCGCCTTTGCTGAAGCCGCCACCCTGGGGTCGTTTTCGGCCGCAGCCCGCAAGCTGGGCAAAAGCCAGTCGACCGTGAGCAGCGCCATCGCCAACCTGGAAATTGACCTGGGCATCACGCTGTTTGACCGCAGCAGCCGCAAGCCGGGCCTGACGGAGCAGGGCAAGGTCATGCTGGGCAAGGTGCAGGAAATTTTGGCCGCCAGCGACCGGCTGGACCGCGCCGCCAGCCAGCTGGGCGGGGGCATGGAGCCCAGGCTCAGCGTCGTCTGGTCGGACACCTACCAGTCCGACCGCTTCGAAGAGATGCTGCTGGCCTTTGAAAACCGCTTCCCTGACCTGGAGTTTGAGTGCCTGATTGCCGAGCACGGCGACCTGGTGTCCCTGGTGCAGACGGGGCGGGCGCACATCGGCGTGGTGGCCGCGCAAAACGCCTACCCGCCCGACGTCGGTTCGGCCACGATTGCCGAGCAGTCTGAAATCACGCTGTTTGTGGCCGCCGCCCACCCGCTGGCCGGCATGCAGGACATCACACCCGACGTGCTGGCCAATTTCAGGGCGCTCCGATTGGCCACCTACATAGAAGAGCAGGGCTCGCAGGGGGCGCCGCAGTCGCGCCGCGCCTGGTCGGCGCCCAGCTACCTCATGCTGATGGAAATGGCAGTGCTGGGTTTTGGCTGGGCTGCCATTCCGCGCTGGATGGTCACACGCTTTGCCACCGGCAAGCTGGTGGAGCTCAACGCGCGCGGCTGGCCACGCCGGGTGCCGGTGGACGCGGTGTGGTCGCGCCAGCGCCCGCTGGGCCGCGCCGGGACTTGGCTGCTGCAGGAGATGCTGGCGCCGGCAGTGGCGCCGGTAACTGCGTCGGCCACGCAGCCGGCTTGATGAGTAAAAAGTGGCTCTAGCCCTTACAGATAATCGGGATCTTGCTATTTATTTCATAGCGAATTGATACAGGCCAGACAGGCCAGGCGCAGCGGGCAGCAAAAAGCCCGCAGCCTTTTGGGGCGTGCGGGCGTTTGGGTGCGAATGCTTGCTGCGGACGAGGCAAACGCCAAGCCGGCCAAGCCAATCGCTGCTTAGAAGCGGTAGCGCAGGCCCACGCTGGCGGTGCTCACGCGGTCTTTGCCGGAGCCGGGGAATTTCAGGTTGTGCTCATCCCACGCCAGCACGGCAGACACTGCGGGCGTAAAAGCCCATTCAGCGCCAATGCCGTAAGACAGGCCCCAGTCGCTCTGGTTGCCCGTGGCCAGGCCAGAGGCCGGCAGGGCGGACACACGGGTGCGGCCGTAGGTGGTGCCCAGCTTGCCCAGCAGGTTGAAAGAGTTGCTCAGCGGCAGGCGCCCCACCAGGCTCAGGTTGATGCCCTCGGCTTCGGTCTGGCCGCCGCCGCGGTTCATCTTGCCGAAATCGGTGTAGCCGAGCTCCACGCCGAAATTGTTGTTGAAATAACTGCCGCCGTAGATGTTGTACGAGGTGTCCTTGTTATCAGAAGGAAAGGCGCCCGCACCGTTGGGGACCGAGAAATCCGACTGGCCGATGTTCAACCCCAAATAACGGGAACCGGGAGCGTAAAACGAATAGTTGCTGCTGGCTGAGGCGCTGCTGGTGCTGGTGCTGGAGCTTTGGGCCTGAACGCCGGTGGCGGCTGCCAGTGCGGCCACAGCCAGCGCGGTCGCGGAAAGAGTTCGGGTCAATGATTGCATGGTGCTTCCTTCAATGGATGAATTGCTTTTCACGCCCGGAACAAACCGGGCGCGTTGAAGCGTTGGAGGGGGTTGAATGATTTCCGTCATGAAATTTAGGGGCTCGACAGGCGCATTTTTGTGGGTGCAATCGTTAAACGCCTGTAGGACAAACGGAAGTTTGCGCACTGCAACATCGGGTTGAGCCGATGTGTTGTTCACGTCTTTGTCCATGCTTTTGTTTATGCTTTTTCATGCCTTACCCGCACGGGTGCCGCTGGTTTTAGCGCCAGCCGCTGCTGCTAAAGTCAAGCCATGCAGTTCATTACCCACGTGCCCGGAAGCACTCCGCTGGTTCTTGATTCCCCCCATAGCGGTACCGTGTACCCGGCAGATTTCAGGCATGCCTGCGAGCTCGCCGTCCTGCGCAGCGCTGAAGACACGCATGTCGAAAAGCTCTACGACTTTGCACCTGCGATGGGGGTGCACTGGATCGAGGCGCACTTTCCCCGCAGCTACCTCGACGCCAACCGCAACACCACCGAAATGGACGTGACACTGCTCGACGGGGCTTGGCCCGGCCCGGTGGAAACCGATCCCAAAATCATGTCCAAAGTCCGCCTGGGCAAGGGGCTGATCTGGCGCACCACCGACGAAGGCGTGCCGCTTTACGACCGCAAGCTGGGCGTGGCGGAAATCCAGGCGCGCATCGCGCAATACTGGGTGCCGTATCACGCGGCGGTAGAGCAGGCCATTGACGCGGCGCACCGCCAGCATGGTTACAGCCTTCACATCAACTGCCACTCCATGCCGGCCGTCGCATCGAGCAGCGCGACAGATTTTCCGGGCGAAGAACACGCCGACTTCGTGGTCGGCGACCGCGAGGGAACCACGGCCCATGCGGCCTTGTCGCAGCGGGTGTGCGAACACCTGAAGGGGCACGGCTACAGCGTGGCCTATAACCACCCCTACAAAGGCGTCGAGCTGGTCCGCCGCTACAGCAACCCGGCCGGGCAGCGGCACAGCATCCAGCTGGAAATCAACCGCAAGCTCTACATGGACGAGGCCACCTTCGAGTTAACACCCGGCGCCGAGCCGCTCAAGGCCGCGCTGCGCTCCCTGGTCGAGATGCTGCTGAAGACCGACCCGCGCACGCTGTGAACGCCGCAGCCTGCGGCTTGCACTTTTTTTTGCCTAACCGTCAGCCGTCATGCTCACTTTCTTCAGCGACAGCCACCACGCCCATGCCCCTCAGTACGAATTTTTTCGTGGTGAGCGCGTTCCGTGTTTTGAAACCCCGGCTCGTGCCGAATTCGTCAAAACCCGGCTTGCCGAACGCGGCCACGTTATGCGCACGCCGCATGCAGACAGCCGCGCGGTGCTGGCCAAGGTGCACACCGCCCGCTACCTCGCGTTTCTGGAGCACGCCTGGCGCGACTGGGCGGCGCTCGAGGCCGGTAACGACCAGCGCCAGCCGTTTCCCTCGGTGTGGCCGGTGCGTACCTTGCGCAGCGATGTGGAGCCCGTTAACTTCACCGCGCGGCTGGGCTTGTATTCAATGGACAACGGCTCGCCGCTGTCGGCCGGCACCTGGCAGGCCGCCAAAGCCGGGGCAGACGCTGCCGCCAGCGCCGCCGCTTTGCTGGCGGACAAGGGCGAGCGCGCCGTGTTCTGCTGCAGCCGCCCGCCCGGCCACCACGCCGGGCCCGACTTCATGGGCGGCTACTGCTTTTTGAACAACGCAGCCGTGGCCGCCCAGGCCTTGCGCGACGGCGGCGCGGCACGTGTGGCCGTGCTCGATGTCGACTACCACCACGGCAACGGCACCCAAAGCATCTTTTACAGCCGTGCCGATGTGCTCTTTGTGAGCCTGCACGGTGACCCGATGACGGAGTACCCGTTCTACCTGGGCCATGCGAATGAAACCGGCGAAGGGGAGGGCGAAGGCTTCAACCTCAATCTGCCGCTGGCGGCTGGCTGCACCGTGCCCCGCTGGTTCGAGGCGCTGGAAGCCGCGTGCCTGCGCATCGCCGGCTACCGTGCCGATGCGCTGGTCGTGTCGCTGGGGCTGGATACCTTTGCCGAAGACCCGATCTCCAAATTTGCGCTGCAGCCGGGCGACTTCATCCGCCTGGGCGAGCGCCTGCGAGAGCTGGGCTTGCCCACCGTGTTTGTGCTCGAAGGCGGCTATGCCGCTGCAGAACTGGGCATCAATGCCGTCAACGTCATTGAAGGCTTCGAGGCTCGCTGAATGGACCAGGTCGATTGTGTGGTCATTGGCGCGGGCGTGGTGGGCCTGGCGGTGGCCCGCGCGCTGGCCTTGCAGGGCCGCGACGTGATGGTGCTGGAAGCCGCGGACGCCATAGGCACCGGCACCAGCTCGCGCAACAGCGAAGTCATTCACGCCGGCATCTACTACCCGCAAGGCTCACTCAAGGCCCGGCTGTGCGTTGAAGGCAAAGGCCTGCTGTATGACTACTGCGCCGAACGCGGCATAGGCTACCAGCGCTGCGGCAAGCTCATCGTGGCCACGAGCGAAGCGCAAGTCGCCCAATTGCAAGGCATACGCGAGAAGGCCGCCGCCAACGGCGTGCATGACCTGGTGCTGCTCACGCGTGAAGAGGCGCGCGCGATGGAGCCGCAGCTTGAATGCGTGGCCGCGCTGCATTCCCCCAGCACTGGCATTGTCGACAGCCACGGCCTGATGCTGGCGCTGCAGGGTGACCTGGAGAATGCGGGCGGTCTTGTAGTGCTTAATTCGCCTCTAGCCCAGGCGGAATGTGGTCAGTCAGCTATCTATTTGATAGCAGAAGACGAAACGGAGCTTGAGGCCAAAACCGTCGTCAACGCGGCGGGGCTGCAGGCGCAACGCCTGGCCAGCCGCTTTGCCGGCCTGGCCGCCGGGCATGTGCCGCCCAGCCATTACGCCAAAGGCAACTATTTCACCTTGCCCGGCCGTTCACCCTTCAGCCGTCTCATCTACCCTGTGCCCGAAGCCGCCGGCCTGGGCGTGCACCTCACCATCGACCTGGGCGGCCAGGCGAAGTTTGGGCCTGATGTGCAGTGGGTCGACTCACCCGACGACCTGGTGGTGGATCCGGCGCGCGGCGAGGCCTTTTATGCCGAGGTGCGCAAGTACTGGCCGGCGTTGGCGGATGGTTCGCTCATGCCCGGTTATTCGGGCATGCGCCCCAAGATCCAGGCGCCGCATGAGGCCGCCAAAGACTTCCTCATCCAGGGACCGCGTGATCACGGCGTTGCGGGCCTGGTGAACCTTTTCGGCATTGAGTCGCCGGGGCTTACGAGCTCGCTGGCGATTGGGGACTATGTGAGCCGGATGCTGAAAGGCTAAGAAAGGCTGGCGACTGGCAGCTGCTTATTGCGCAGCCCAGCCGCCATCCATGTTCCACGCTACGCCCCGCACGTTGTTGCCAGCCGGCGAGCAGAAAAACACCGCGAGTGCGCCCAACTCTTCGGGGGTGGTGAACTGCATCGAAGGCTCTTTTTCACCCAGCAGCTGTTTCGTGGCCGCTTCGTTGCTGATGTTGCCGGCGGCAGCTTTCGCGTCCACCTGTTTTTGCACCAGAGGGGTCAGCACCCAGCCGGGGCAGATGGCGTTGCAGGTGACGCCGCTGGTGGCGTTTTCGAGTGCGGTGACTTTGGTCAGGCCCACGATGCCGTGCTTGGCCGCGACGTAGGCGGATTTTTCAGCCGAGCCGACCAGGCCGTGTACCGAGGCCACGTTGATGATGCGGCCCCAGCCCTTGCCGCCGTTGGCCGCCAGCATGGCGGGCAAAGCCAGGCGCGTGGCGTGAAAGGCGCTGCTGAGGTTGATGGCGATCACGGCGTCCCATCGTTCAACGGGAAAGTTCTCGACCCGCGCCACATGCTGGATGCCGGCGTTGTTCACAAGGATGTCGACCTGGCCGAACTGCGCGGCGGCATAACGCATCATGTCTTCGATGTCGGAGACCTTGCTCATGTCGGCGCCGTGATAGGCCACGCGTGCGCCCAGCGCTTCTACCTCGGCCTTGGGGCCATCAACATCGCCAAAGCCGTTGATGACAATGTTGGCGCCTTGCGCCGCCAGCGCCTTGGCGATGCCCAGGCCGATTCCGCTGGTCGAGCCGGTGACGAGGGCTGTTTTACCTTTGAGCATGTTGTTTCTCCGGATGATTTACGATGGTTGAACTGGGGCTTTGACGGGTGCGCGGCAGGCGCTGCGACCCTTCAATGTCTCAAGCAATTATCAAGCCTTTGATTGAAACGCCACGACCATGACCCAACCTACGCTGAACTACGTAAATTGCCCCGATGCCACGGGCGGACACCGCATGGCTTATTGGCAATGGGGCCAGGCCGACAGCCCGCATGTGGTGGTGTGCGTGCATGGCCTGTCGCGCCAGGGGCGGGATTTTGACGTGCTGGCGCAGGCATTGGTTGAGCAAGGCGCCGGGCGGCCGGGCGGCTTGCGTGTGGTTTGCGTGGATGTGGTGGGCCGGGGCGAAAGCGACTGGCTCAAAGACCCCATGGGCTACCAGTTGCGGACCTATGCGGGCGACATACTGGCGCTGCTGGGTCAGTTGCATGCCCAGGCGCCGGTGGCCTCGCTGGACTGGGTGGGCACCAGTATGGGCGGCCTGATCGGCGTGGCGGTGTGCGGCACGCCTGATCTGCCCTTGCCGGCGCCGGTGCGCTGCCTGGTGTTGAACGATGTGGGGCCGGCTATCCAGTGGCAGGCCATCGTGCGGATCGGAGCCTATCTGGGTCAGGCGGGCCATTTTGCGTCGGTGCAGCAAGCGGCCGATGCGATGTGGGCGATTTCACAGAGCTTTGGCCCGCATACGCCCGAGCAGTGGCTGGCGCTGTCGCGTCCCATGCTCAGGCGTGTCTCTGATGCCGCCGATGCGCCGTGGCGGCTGCATTACGACCCGGCCATCGCCGTGCCCTTCAAGCAGGAAACCGAGGAATCCGCGCGTCAGGGTGAGGCCATGCTCTGGCAGCTCTACGACAATATCAAGGCCGGGACGCTGGTGATACGCGGCAAGCAGTCTGACCTGCTCAGCTCCCAGACGGCCCAGGCCATGACGCAGCGCGGACCGCGCGCCCGTCTGGTGGAATTTGAAGGGGTAGGGCATGCGCCCACACTGATCGCGGCTGACCAGGTGGCGGCGGTGGCCGGTTTCCTGCTTGGGTGACCCCGTTATTGCCGGCGTCATGCACGGCCAGCCTCGCAACTATTTGACTGAGTTTTCATGAAAAGCAATGTGGCCGGGCCCGGTAGCCCGGCAGCCTCCCAGGGGGCAAACGCCTCCATCGTGACCGCCACGGCCGACAGCCTGCCGGACCAGCCGCACGCGCTGGCGCGCGCCCGCGCGTTTGCCGAGCCCCTGATCGCCAGCGAAACGCACGACACGGGCGAGAACATCCTGGCGCATGCCGATGCGGTGGCGGCCATCCTGAAAACCATAGGCGGCTCGGAAGCCATGCAGGCCGCGACCTACCTGGTGTATGCCTGCCAGCACCTGACCAAGCCGCAGGAAGTGATCACCAAAGCCTTCGGCGCCAACTATGCGGCGCTGGCGATGGAGACCACCAAGCTGGTGCAGGTGCAGCGCCAGGCGCGCTCAGCCAATGCGAAGGCGCAACTGCTGGATGACCCGGCTGCGCAAACCGAGAACGTGCGCAAGATGCTGCTGGCGTTTTCGCGCGACTTGCGCGTGGTGATGCTGCGCCTGGCGTCGCGCCTGCAAACGCTGCGCCACTATGCGGCCACGCGCCAGACGGCGCCATTGGCGCTGGCGTATGAGTCGCTGCATGTGTTTGCGCCGCTGGCCAATCGCCTGGGCATCTGGCAGATCAAATGGGAAATGGAAGACCTGGCCTTCCGTTTCCTGGAGCCTGACACCTACAAGCAGACCGCCCGCCTGCTGGACGAAAAGCGCGTGGAGCGCGAAGGCTTTATGGAAGCCTTGCGCGCGCAGCTGGAGCGCGAGCTGAACCAGAACGGCATTGCCGCGCTGGTGCAGGGCCGGCCCAAGCACATCTACAGCATCGTCAAAAAGATGCGTGGCAAGTCACTCGACTTTGAGCAGGTGTTCGACATTCGCGCGCTGCGTGTGATTGCCGCCGATGTGAAGGGCTGCTATGCAGCGCTCGGCTTTGTGCATTCACGCTTTACCCCGGTAGACGGCGAATTCGATGACTACATCGCCAAGCCCAAAACCAACGGCTACCAGTCGCTGCACACGGTGGTGCGCGACGACGCAGGCAGGGCAGTAGAGATTCAGGTGCGTACGCAGGCAATGCACGACCATGCCGAGCACGGCGTGGCGGCGCACTGGGCCTACAAGGAGGCGGGAGCCAAGGGCTATGCCGGTGTGTCGGCCAGCAGTGAATACGACGCCAAGATTGCGGTGCTGCGCCAGTTGCTGGCCTGGGAGCGTGATCTTTCCGGACCGGCGGCCCAGCGCGCGCGCGATGCGAAGCAGGGCTTGTTCGAAGACCGCATTTATGTACTGACGCCTGACGCGGCCATCGTGGAGCTGCCGCAGGGCGCAACCACCGTGGACTTTGCCTACAGCGTTCATACCAGCCTGGGCCATCGCTGCCGCGGCGCGCGCATTGATGGCGTCATGGTGCCGCTCAACACACCGCTGCAGAACGGCCAGACGGTGGAGGTCATCACTGTCAAGGAAGGTGGACCTTCGCGCGACTGGCTCAACCCGGAGCTGGGCTTTTTGTGCAGCCACCGCGCGAAGTCAAAAGTGCGTGCGTGGTTTAACGCCCTGGCGATGGAGCAGACCGTCGCCAGAGGCCGTGAAGCGGTCGAAAAACTGCTGCAGCGCGAAGGCAAGACGTCCATGAAGCTGGACGACCTTGCGGCGCAGCTCGGCTTCAAGACGGCCGATGATTTGTTCGAGGTGGTGGGCAAGGACGAGCTGTCGCTTCGCACCATTGAGAACATGCTCAGGCCGCCGGAGCCCGTCATGAGCCAGGACGATTACGTGCTGGCCAAAAAGGCGCGCGCGCCCAGCCCGGGCAAAAAGGGCGCAGGTGGCGTGCTGGTCGTCGGCATGGGATCGCTGTTGACTCAGTTGGCCAAGTGCTGCAAGCCTGCGCCGCCCGATGAAATCCTGGGCTTCGTCACCAAAGGCAAGGGCGTCAGCATTCACCGCAGCGACTGCAGCAATTTTCGCAACATGGCCAGCGGCAGCCCCGACCGCGTGATCGAGGTGGAGTGGAACTCGCCCAAGTCGCCCGACGGCGCGGTGTACCCGGTCGATGTGGCTGTGGAGGCCGCTGACCGCCAGGGACTGCTGCGCGATATTTCAGAGGTGTTCGCCAAGGAAAAAATGAACGTGATTGGCGTGCAGACGCAGTCGGTGAAAGACAACCGCGGCGGCACGGCCTGGATGACGTTCACGGTGGAAGTGGCACAGTCAGGCCGTCTCAACCAGGTGCTGGGCATCGTGGCTGAAGTGCCGGGTGTGCGCTCTGCGCGCCGTCGCTAAAGGCTGCGGCGCTCTTTTTTCAGCATTTTTTAAGCGCGAGCCAGGAACGTCGTTTTGCTTTGCTACAATACGAGCTTCGAACAGTCCTTAGGCGCGTAGCTCAGCTGGTTAGAGCACCACCTTGACATGGTGGGGGTCGTTGGTTCGAGTCCAATCGCGCCTACCAATTCCCT
>JAJKJM010000115.1 GCA_021153985.1 Polaromonas sp. | reverse complement strand
CGCTGCGGAAGCAAACAACATTGCCACTTTGTTGAGTTTCTTCATGGTTCTCCTCTAGAGAAAAGCCGCAGACTTGCTGCGATTAGTAATTTACACGCCTTGAGTGACCATCACTCAAAGCGTTACATTGATTGTGCCACACCTGATTGAACCATCAAGCACGGTATCGGCTTCGTCTGACACGGACACAAGATTCTTGAGCATTTGTTGCTGCCCCGCCACAAGTGCTCGCTATAAACTCAAGCCTTAAAATCGAGGCCTTCCCTCAAGAATCCCGAAATCCCAACCAGGCCGCTCATGACCCAGTTCGCTAAAGAAACCCTGCCCATCAGTCTTGAAGAGGAAATGCGGCGAAGCTATCTCGACTACGCCATGAGCGTAATCGTGGGCCGGGCCCTCCCGGATGCAAGGGACGGCCTGAAACCGGTTCATCGCCGTGTCTTGTTTGCGATGCATGAGCTGAACAACGACTGGAACCGCCCCTACAAGAAGTCGGCGCGTATCGTCGGTGACGTGATCGGTAAATACCACCCTCACGGAGACCAGTCGGTCTACGACACCATCGTGCGTATGGCCCAGGACTTCTCCCTGCGCCACCTGCTGGTTGACGGGCAAGGTAACTTCGGCTCGGTTGACGGTGACAACGCCGCCGCAATGCGGTACACGGAAATCCGCCTTTCGAAAATTGCACACGAATTGCTGGCGGACCTGGACAAAGAGACCGTCGACTTCGGCCCTAACTACGACGGCAGTGAGCAAGAGCCGCTGGTCATGCCGACCCGCCTTCCCAATCTGCTGGTCAACGGATCGGGCGGTATCGCGGTGGGGATGGCAACCAACATCCCGCCTCACAACCTCAACGAAGTGGTGGACGCCTGTCTCCACATGCTGAAGAACCCGGAGGCGTCCATTGATGAGCTGATGGAGATCGTGCCGGCACCGGATTTCCCCACGGGCGGCATTATTTACGGGATCAACGGCGTCAAGGACGGTTACCGCACCGGCCGCGGCAAGGTGGTGATGCGTGCAAAGTGCCATTTCGAAGACATCGACAAAGGCCAGCGCCAATCCATCATCGTCGACGAGCTCCCCTACCAGGTCAACAAGAAAACGCTCCAGGAGCGCATGGCCGAACTGGTGCACGAGAAAAAAATCGAAGGTATCAGCCATATCCAGGATGAGAGCGACAAATCCGGCATGCGCCTGGTCATTGAGCTCAAGCGTGGTGAAGTGCCAGAGGTCGTGCTGAACAACCTGTACAAGCAGACCCAGTTGCAGGACACCTTCGGCATCAACATGGTGGCGCTGATCAATGGCCAGCCCAAGCTGTGCAACCTGAAAGACCTGGTCCAGGTGTTCCTGTCGCACCGCCGTGAAGTGGTGACGCGCCGCACGGTATTCACACTGCGCAAAGCCCGCGAACGCGGCCATGTGCTGGAAGGCCTGGCCGTCGCGCTGGCCAACATCGACGACTTCATCGCCATCATCCGCAACGCGCCCACGCCGCCTGTGGCCAAGGCCGAACTGATGCTGCGCCCCTGGGACAGCAGCCTGGTGCGCGAAATGCTCACCCGCACGCGCGCCGACGGCGGCATCGTCAACGCCGACGATTACCGCCCCGACGGCCTTGAAAAGCAGTACGGCATGGGCGGTGACGGCCTCTACCGGCTGTCGGACACCCAAGCCCAGGAAATCCTGCAGATGCGCCTGCAACGCCTGACCGGGTTGGAGCAGGACAAGATCGTGGCCGAATACAAGGAAGTCATGGCCGAGATCGACGACCTGCTCGACATCCTGGCCAAGCCCGAACGCGTCTCCATCATCATTGGCGAAGAGCTCTCCGCGATCAAGCTGGAATTCGGCCAGACCAAGCTGGGCGCGCGTCGCAGCCAGATCGAACACAGCTCCTTCGACCTCAGCACCGAAGACTTGATCACGCCTACCGATATGGTGGTGACGCTTTCTCACACCGGCTATATCAAAAGCCAGCCCCTTTCGGAATACCGGGCGCAAAAACGTGGCGGCCGCGGCAAGCAAGCCACCGCCACCAAAGATGATGACTGGGTTGACCAGCTTTTCATCGCCAATACGCACGACTACATCCTGTGCTTCTCCAATCGTGGTCGGCTCTACTGGCTCAAGGTTTGGGAAGTGCCTGCAGGCTCGCGTGGTTCGCGCGGCCGTCCCATCGTCAACATGTTCCCCTTGCAAGAGGGCGAAAAGATCACCGTGGTGCTGCCGCTCACAGGGGAAAAGCGCAGCTTCCCGGCGGACCAGTATGTTTTCATGGCCACATCCATGGGCACCGTGAAGAAGACGTCTCTCAACGAATTCAGCAACCCGCGCAAGGCAGGCATCATCGCCGTGGACCTCGATCCCGGCGACTACCTGATCGGCGCGTCACTCACAGACGGCAAGCACGATGTGATGCTGTTCAGCGACGGCGGCAAAGCCGTACGCTTCGACGAAAACGACGTGCGCCCCATGGGCCGCAACGCGCGCGGCGTGCGCGGCATGACGCTGGAAGACGGCCAGGGCGTGATTGCCATGCTGGTGGCTGAAGACGAACAGCAAAGCGTACTGACAGCCACCCAAAACGGCTTCGGCAAGCGCACTTCCATCACCGAGTACACGCGCCACGGCCGCGGCACCAAGGGCATGATTGCCATCCAGCAGAGTGAGCGCAACGGTAAGGTGGTGGCCGCAACGCTGGTGCACGTGGACGATGAAATCATGCTTATCACCGACAAGGGGGTGCTGGTCCGCACCCGCGTCAGTGAAATCCGCGAGATGGGCAGGGCTACACAGGGCGTTACGCTGATCGGCTTGGATGAAGGCTCACAATTGAGCGGTCTTCAGCGCATCGTCGAAAACGATGCCACGCTGGACGATATCGACTCCGAAACCAACACCAATACCAACACCGGTACCGGCACAGACGCCCCCAACACGGAAAGCAATTCATGAAAAAACTGATCACTGCCCTCGCAATCGCCGGCATGGCATGCACCGCCACGGTGCACGCCCAGACAGACCCCAAAACCGAGCTGGCCAAAAAAGTGGTCGCCCTGCAGCAAGGCCCGGAACTGGACCGCCTGGTAAGCCAGCTGGCCGGCAGCACCGCCCAGGACCTGATTGTCAAATGGGGCCCCCAGCTTGAGGCCAAGGTCCCCAAGGCCAAGCAGCAAAAAGCCTCGGAAGAGCTCAATGCCGAGCTCAAAAAGTATGCCGACGACGCCGCCGGGATGATCGGCAAGCAGGTCAACAAGGTCAGCTCCGAATCACTGGTGCCAGCCTATGCGGAACGCTTCACCCTCGAAGAACTGCAGCAGCTCGCCGCTTTCTTCGAATCCCCGGCCGTCAAAAAGTACCAGGTCGCGGCGCCTGAGCTGGGAAACGTCTTCGTCCAAAAATTGGTAGAGGCCTCACGGCCTGACGTCGTCGCCCGCATCAAGCAGTTCGACGAGGTCGCTGTGAAAATCGTGGGTAGCAGCCCGGCCCCGGGAGCAGCCAAGCCACCTGCGAAGAAATGACCCGTCCCTTCAATTTTTCCGCCGGCCCCGCAAACCTGCCTGAAGAGGTTTTGCAACAGGCCGCGGGCGAAATGCTGGACTGGCACGGCAGTGGCATGAGCGTGATGGAGATGAGCCATCGCGGCAAGGAATTCATCTCCATCTACGAAGCCGCGGAAGCCGATTTCCGCGAGCTCATGGCGATCCCATCCAATTTCAAAATCCTGTTCATGCAGGGTGGCGGGCTGGCAGAAAATGCCATCGTTCCATTGAACCTTTCGCGCGGGCGTTCCGCCGATTTCGTGGTGACTGGCAGCTGGAGCGACAAGTCGCAAAAAGAGGCCCGCAAGTACTGCGACGTCCGCATCGCCGCTAGCAATGCAGACAACGGGCATACCTTGTTGCCTTCGCCTTCAAGCTGGGCGCTACGGCAGGACGCGGCCTACGTACACCTGTGCACCAACGAAACCATCAATGGCGTAGAGTTCCAGAGTCTGCCGGACCTCAAAGCACTTGGAAGCGATGCTCCCCTGGTGATTGACTTCTCTTCCCACGTGGCCTCCAGACCCGTCGACTGGTCTCGTGTCGGCCTGGCATTTGGCGGGGCCCAAAAAAACCTCGGCCCTGCCGGCGTCACGCTGGTTGTCATCCGCGAGGATCTGCTCGGCCATGCTCTGCCGATATGTCCCAGCGCTTTTGATTACAAGACGGTGGCGGACAACCAGTCGATGTACAACACGCCGCCGACTTATGCCATCTATATCGCAGGCCTCACTTTCCAGTGGCTCAAACGGCAGAAGGAAGGCGATGCAAGCGGTATTGCCGCCATGGAAAAGCGCAATCTCGCCAAGGCCGAGATGCTTTACAAAGCCATTGACGCCTCGCAGTTTTACCTGAACAAGATCGGCAAGGACTGTCGTTCACGCATGAATGTGCCGTTCTTCCTGCGCGACGAGTCGCGCAACGAAGCGTTCCTGGCCGGCGCCAGGTCCCGCGGCCTCCTGCAGCTCAAGGGGCACAAGTCCGTAGGCGGTATGCGCGCCAGCATTTACAACGCCATGCCGATGGCCGGCGTGCAGGCTCTGGTGGCGTACATGCGAGAATTCGAACAAAAACACGCCTAGGATGAAATGCCGCCATGCCTGCCACGATCACTGCCCCTGAGGGGGTATCGAGTGCTTCTGGCGCGGCCGGGCGCCCTCTGATATGACTGCCAATCTTGCTGATTTACGCGTCCAGATCGACGCACTTGACAGGGAATTGCTCGCCCTTCTGAACCGCCGCGCCCAGGTCGCCGAGCAGGTGGGGGAGGTCAAGAAGCGCGAAGGCACTCCTTTTTTCCGCCCTGACCGGGTGGCCCAGGTGATCGAGCAGATCCAGCAAGCCAACCCGGGGCCGCTCAAAAACGAGCATGTGGCCGCTGTCTGGCGCGAGATCATGTCGGCCTGCCTGGCCCTGGAGTCTCCCGTACGCGTCGCCTACCTAGGCCCCGCCGGCACTTTCAGCGAACAGGCCGCCCTGCAGTTTTTTGGCGCCAGCATCGAACATGTCCCGTGCATCAGCATTGACGAGGTCTTTCGCGCGACGGCTGCAGGCAGCGCCAGCTACGGCGTCGTGCCAGTTGAAAACTCCACCGAGGGTGTGGTGTCGCGCTCGCTTGACCTGTTCCTGAACTCGCCCCTGCACATCGTGGGTGAAATCAGCCTGATGGTGCGTCACCACCTGTTGCGCCTCTCTGAATCTCTCGAAGGCATCGAAGCGGTGTATGCACATCCGCAGGCGCTGGCCCAGTGCCAGGGTTGGCTGACCACGCATCTGCCCCATGTGGACCGCCGGGCCGCCTCCAGCAACGCTGAAGGCGCACGGCTGGCCACCACCAATCCCGCCTGGGCGGGCATCGCCAGCGACCGCGCAGCCACCCAGTTCGGGCTGTATACCGCCGCGCACGCCATTCAGGATGATGCGTTTAACCGCACACGTTTTGCCGTGGTGTGCCTGCCGCAGACACTCCCTTCCCCACCTGCTTCGGGCAAGGATTGCGTCAGCCTGGTGGTGTCGGTGCCCAACCGCCCGGGCGCAGTGCACGACATCCTCATGCCGCTCAAAGCCCACGGCGTCTCCATGACCCGTTTTGAATCGCGGCCGGCGCGCTCGGGCCAGTGGGAGTACTATTTTTATATTGACCTGCAAGGCCACCCGTCGCAGGACCATGTCAAAGCGGCGCTGGCCGACCTCCAGCAACTTTGCGCCTTCTACAAGGTCCTCGGAACCTACCCCGTCAGCGATTAATGCAACGATTTACACAACCTCTGGTATCACGACATGTTTGAACAATTAGGTCTCATTGGATGCGGCCTGATGGGTGGCTCTTTTGCGCTGGCGCTCAAACGCGCCGGCTTGGTCAAGCGGGTCGTCGGCTATAGCAAATCTCCTTCTACTACCGAACGCGCACGCCAGATGGGTGTGATCGACGTGGAAGCACCCTCGGCATTGCTGGCGGTCTCCGGGGCGGACATCGTATTGCTCGCCGTTCCTGTATCGGCCACGGAAGCCACGTTCAAAGCGATCCGGCACCTTGTAGGCCCCAATACCCTGATCATGGACGTGGGCTCAACCAAGCGCGATGTGGTGGATGCCGCCCGGCGCGTCCTGGGAACCAACGTTGGCTCATTCGTGCCCTGCCATCCCATTACCGGCAAAGAAGTTTCAGGCGTCGAGCATGCCGACGTGGACCTGTATGCCGGCAAGCAGGTCATCCTGACACCCATTGAGCGGACCTTCACCGTTCAGCTCCAAAAGGCCACCGATCTGTGGACGGCCCTGGGTTGCAATGTCCTCAAGATGTCACCGCAGGCCCATGACGCCGCCTACGCAGCTGTCAGCCACCTGCCCCACCTGATCGCCTTTGCATTGATCAACGGCATCACCGGGCAGGATCACGGCAAAGACTACATGTCACTGGCGGGCCCGGGGTTTCGGGACTTCACGCGCATCGCAGCCAGCGACCCGAAAATGTGGCGCGACATCCTGATCGCCAACCGCGAAGAGCTGCTTGCACAGTCCAAGATTTTCCAGGAAACCCTGCAGTCGCTTGAGCAGTTGATTTCCACCAGCAGCGGTGACGTTCTGGAAGTGCTGATCGAAAAAGCCAGCGAAACACGTGCCACCTGGCGCATCTCTTCGCAAAAATCGCACAAATAATTCGCGGTCCATGTTCGATACCGAGTTCCTGGATATTCCGCCGTTGAGCAGGGCGGGCGGCACCGTTCGCCTGCCCGGCTCCAAAAGCATCTCCAACCGCGTCCTGCTGCTGGCGGCCCTGAGCCACGGCGAAACCACCGTCCACGACCTCCTGGCTTCTGACGATACCGCCGTCATGCTCACGGCACTCAGGCAGCTCGGATGCGCGGTGAGGCAAAACGGCGACACCGCCGTGATTACCGGCCTGGGCGGCCGGGCCATCCAGACGCCGGCAAAACTCTTCATGGGCAACGCCGGGACGGCCATGCGGCCGCTGACCGCCGCCCTGGCATTGCTGGGCGGAGAGTTCGAACTCTCCGGTGTGCCGCGCATGCACGAAAGGCCCATTGGTGACCTGGTCGACGCACTCCGGCAGTTGGGATGCTCCATTGATTACCTGGGCAATGAAGGCTATCCGCCGCTACGCCTGCACCCCGGCCAGCTGAAGCTCGAGAAACCCATCCAGGTGCGCGGCGACGTCTCCAGCCAGTTCCTCACGGCCTTGCTGATGGCGCTGCCGCTGGTGGCAAAGCGCGACATCCATATTGAAGTGGTTGGAGAACTGATTTCACGGCCCTACATCGAAATCACGCTCAAGCTGCTCACGCGCTTCGGGATTGACGTACAACGCGACGGCTGGGAGCGGTTCATCATTCCTGCCGGCAGCCAGTACCGCTCACCGGGCGAAATCCATGTCGAAGGCGATGCCTCATCTGCTAGCTATTTCATAGCGTTAGGTGCAATAGCGACGCCGGCTGGAGGCCAAAAACATATAGAAATCCTGGGCGTAGGCGCCGACTCCATCCAGGGCGATATCCGCTTTGTGGAAGCTGCCCGGATGATGGGTGCGGAGATTGAAAGCACGCCAAACTCATTGCGCATCTCGCGGGGCTCATGGCCGCTCAAGGCCATCGACCTGGACTGCAACCACATCCCGGACGCTGCCATGACGCTGGCCGCCATGGCGCTTTACGCCGATGGCACCACCACCTTGCGCAACATCGCCAGCTGGCGCGTCAAGGAAACCGACCGCATCGCCGCCATGGCCTGCGAGCTGCAAAAGCTCGGCGCCACGGTCGAAGAAGGCGCCGATTACCTCAAGGTCACCCCGCCTGCCGAGTGGAAGGCCGCGGCGATCCACACTTACGACGACCACCGCATCGCCATGTGCTTTTCGCTGGCCGCCTTCAACCCGGCCCAGTTGCCGGTGCGGATTCTCGACCCGAAATGCGTCGCCAAGACCTTTCCGGACTATTTTGAGGCCCTCTTTGCCGTAGCTGGCGCCGAAACCGCCCATGTCCCAGTGATCTGCATTGACGGCCCGACGGCCTCAGGCAAGGGAACGCTGGCCTCCCTGGTCGCCCACCGGCTGGGCTACCACTACCTGGATTCCGGCGCCCTCTACCGCTTGAGCGCCCATGCCGCAACGCTCGCAGGCGTCTCGCTGGACGATGGCCCCGGCGTGGCCCGCATCGCACGCACCATGCCGGTGCGCTTTCGGGGTGACCGCATTTTCCTTGGGTCCGAGGACGTTTCCGAAGCGATCCGGACTGAGCCCGCGGGCATGGCCGCCTCCCGGGTGTCGGCCCATCCCGAGGTTCGTGCCGCCCTCCTGGAACTCCAGCACAGCTTTCGCAAGCTGCCCGGCCTGGTCGCCGATGGGCGCGACATGGGGACCGT
>JAJKJM010000114.1 GCA_021153985.1 Polaromonas sp. | reverse complement strand
TTGCCGCCGTGCTTGGCATCGATCACATGGTCTTCGTCGATGTGAAAGTAGAAGGTGTGGTTGGGGTCTTTGGGGTCGTGCGGGTGGCGGCGCAGCGCTTCTTTCCAGTTGATGATCTCGCCGATGTACTCGATCAGCGTCTCGCCTTCGGCGAGGTCCTGCACGGCGAACACGCCTTTGCCGTGAACGCCGGAGCGACGCGTCTGGATACGGCGGCCGTCAGCGGCGGGTGCGGGCACGGAAGAAGTTGGCGCAGAGGGCGCGAGGGGCGCAGAAGCCTGGTTTTTTGACACGGCGTATTTTTTTGGTATGGTTAATTCATGCATGTGCGCGTGCGTGCGCATGCGTGCGCACCCGCGCGCGTACATGCGCGAGAGCCGCTATTGTAGTGATGCATCGTGATGCGCCCCAAGGAGTTCCAGATGTTCAACCGCCGAAACCTGATGCAGGCCACTGCCGCCCTGGCCCTGCCCGCCGTGGCCGGGCTGCGCGTGCCGGCGTGGGCCAAGGCCGGCGAAAGCCCCCTGCCCAAGCTCGGCAGCACCCTGCCCTTGCCGGCGTTGGCCTTGCTGGACGGCAGCGCCTGGACGCCCGCCTCGGCCTCCGGAAAAACGCTTGTGGTGTACTGGTGGGCCAGCTGGTGCCCTTTTTGTGCGGTGCAGTCGCCCCATATAGAAGCCCTGTGGCGGGCGCAAAAGGCCAACGGGCTTGAGGTGCTGGCGCTGTCCATCGACAAGCAGCCCGCAGCCGCTGCTACTTATATGAAGACCAAGGGTTACAGCTTCCCCGCCGGGATGCTGACCCCCGAAGTCGCCAAGCTTTTGCCCAAGCCGGTCGGCCTGCCCGTGGTGGTGGTGCTCCAGGTGCCGGCGGGCAGCCGTGAAGGCAAAGTCGTATTTGCGGAAAGCGGGGAAATGTTCCCTGAAGATGTAGAAGGTTTGAAGAAGTACTTATGAAAACCCTTGTGATTGCAGAAAAGCCCTCGGTGGCGCAGGACATCGTCCGCGCCATCACGCCGACGGCGGGCAAGTTTGAAAAACACGACGAATATTTCGAGAGCGACGAATGGCTGGTCACCTCGGCTGTCGGCCACCTGGTCGAGATCCAGGCGCCTGAAGAATTTGACGTGAAGCGCGGCAAGTGGAGCTTTGCCAACCTGCCCGTCATCCCGCCCTACTTTGACCTCAAACCCATCGACAAGACCAAGACGCGGCTCAACGCCATCGTCAAGCTGGCCAAGCGCAAGGACGTGGGCGCCCTCGTCAACGCCTGCGACGCGGGCCGCGAAGGCGAGCTGATCTTCCGCCTGATCCAGCAGTACGCCAACAGCAAGCTGCCGGTCAAGCGCCTGTGGCTGCAGTCCATGACGCCGGCCGCCATCCGCGAGGGCTTTGACAGCCTGCGCAGCGAAAAGCAGATGCAGGGCCTGGCCGACGCGGCGCGTTCGCGCTCGGAAGCGGACTGGATGGTCGGCATCAATGGCACCCGCGCCATGACGGCGTTTAACTCCCGTGACGGCGGTTTCTTTTTGACGACCGTGGGCCGCGTGCAGACGCCGACCTTGTCGGTGGTGGTCGAGCGGGAAGAAAAGATCCGCAAGTTCGTCAGCCGCGACTACTGGGAAATCCACGCGACTTTCCTGGCCGAAGCGGGCGAATATCCGGCGAAGTGGTTTGACCCGAAGTGGAAAAAAGCCGCGGCCAATGCCGACAACGCCGAGCCTGATGCCGAGCTGAAGGCCGACCGCGTCTGGTCCGAGCGCGAGGCGATGGCGATTGCCGAGGCCGTGCGCGGCAAGGCAGCCACGGTGACGGAAGAAAGCAAGCCCACCACGCAAGCCGCCGGCCTGCTGTTTGACTTGACGTCTTTGCAGCGCGAGGCCAACGGCAAGTTCGGCTTCTCGGCCAAGACCACGCTCTCCATTGCGCAAAGCCTGTATGAGCGCCACAAGGCGCTGACCTACCCGCGTACCGATTCACGCGCGCTGCCCGAAGACTATTTGCCGGTGGTCAAGCAGACCTTTGAAATGCTGGCTTCCAGTTCCATGAAGCATCTGGCGCCGCATGCGGCCACGGCCATCAAGGGCAACTACATCAAGCCCAGCAAGCGCATTTTCGACAACGCCAAGGTGAGCGACCACTTCGCCATCATCCCAACGCTGCAGGCACCCAGCGGCCTGAGCGAGGCCGAGCAAAAACTGTACGACCTGGTGGTGCGCCGCTTCATGGCGGTGTTCTTCCCGAGTGCTGAATACCTGGTCACCACGCGCATTTCGCAGGCCGTCGGCCACAGTTTCAAGACCGAAGGCAAGGTGCTGGTCAAGCCGGGCTGGCTCGCGATCTACGGCAAGGAAGCCGCCGACGAAGTGGCCGACGCCAAAGACGGCGACAAGGGCCAGAGCCTGGTGCCGGTCAAACCCGGCGAGATGGTGCGCGCCGAAGTGGTCGAGGCCAAGGGCCTGAAAACCCGGCCGCCCGCCCGCTATTCAGAAGCCACCCTGCTGGGCGCGATGGAAGGCGCCGGCAAGACGATTGACGACGACGAGCTGCGTGAAGCCATGCAGGAAAAAGGCCTGGGCACGCCAGCCACCCGCGCCGCCACCATCGAAGGGCTCATCAACGAGAAATACATGCTGCGCGAAGGCCGCGAGCTGATCCCGACTGCCAAGGCTTTCCAACTGATGACCTTGCTGCGCGGCCTGGGTGTGGAGGAGCTTTCACGCGCCGACCTGACCGGCGACTGGGAGTACAAGCTCGCGCAGATGGAGCACGGCAAGCTCAGCCGTGAAACCTTCATGGCCGAGATTGCCGCCATGACGGAAAACCTCGTCAACAAGGCCAAGGGCTATGACAAGGACACGATTCCCGGCGACTACGCCACCTTGCAGGCGCCCTGCCCCAACTGCGGCGGCGTGATCAAGGAAAACTACCGCCGCTACACCTGCACCGGCAAAAAGGGCGACGACGGCTGCGGCTTCAGCTTCGGCAAGACGCCAGCCGGCCGCACCTTTGAAGTGGCCGAGGTCGAGCAGTTCCTGCGCGACAAAAAGATTGGTCCGCTGGATGGCTTCCGCTCCAAGGCCGGCTGGCCTTTCACCGCCGAGATGGTGATCAAGTTCGACGAAGAGACGAAGAACTACAAGCTCGAGTTCGACTTCGGCGATGACAAGAACGGCGAGACCGGCGAGATCATCGACTTCAGCGGCCAGCAGTCGCTGGGGCCCTGCCCGCGCTGCGCCTCGCGCGTGTTTGAACTCGGCAAAAACTACGTCTGCGAAAAATCGGTGCCCACGAATGAGCAACCGACGCCCAGCTGCACCTTCAAGACCGGCCAGGTCATCCTGCAGCAGCCCATCGAGCGCGAGCAGATGCACAAGCTGCTGGAAACCGGCAAGACCGACCTGCTCGACAAGTTTGTTTCGATGCGCACGCGCCGCCCCTTCAAGGCCATGCTGGCATGGGACAAGGAAGCCGACAAAGTGAACTTCGAGTTCGCGCCGTCGAAGTTCCCGCCGCGCAAGACAGCGGCCGCCAAGACCGGTACGGTGAAGACGCCTTTCGGAAAAACCGTCGCGGCTAAAACCGCGAAAGCACCGGCCGCCAAAAAAGCCGCCGCCAAGAAAACGCCGGCCGCCAAAACCGCCAAGCCGAAAACGCCGCGCGTCGCCAAGCCAGGCGCAGGCCTCAAGCCCAGCGACGCACTGGCCGCGGTGATAGGCGCCGAGCCGGTGGCGCGCACCCAGGTCATCAAAAAGCTCTGGGACTACATCAAGGCTGAAGGCCTGCAGGACGCGGCCAACAAGCGCGCCATCAATGCCGACGCCAAGCTGCTGCCGGTGTTCGGCAAGCCGCAGGTGACGATGTTTGAGCTGGCCGGGATTGTGGGCAAGCATCTGACGGCGGAATAAAAGCCCGTAGGCAAGCTCGCCGGACCCCGCTTCTTACTCCCTCCCCCGCTGGGGGAAGGCAGGGGTGGGGGCCAGCGGCGTTTGAACAAGCGCTTTTGCCACGGCCGCCAGCCCCCATCCCCACCTTCCCCCAGCGGGGGAAGGGGCAAGATAAATCGCCCCAGAGCTAGCCTTGGGCGTACCTCCGCCAGTTTCAGGGCGGCCCTTCGCTGCTTGGACTTCTTAAGCCACCGGCTCGGGCAGCTGCCGCAGCGCATGTAACTGCGAGCCGAAGATTACGATCGCCTGCAAGGCAAAGCCAACCAACGCCAGCCAAAGGCAGGCGGCTTCGCCCAACGATGCACCGACCACGCCGCCCAGTGCCGCGCCTATCGGCCGCGAACCTGCGTTGACGGCCAGGAACACCGCCGAGACGCGGCCCAGCATGGCGTGGGGCGTGATGCTCTGGCGCAGGGTGGTGGAGGTGATGGTCCAGACGATGGGGCCGACGCCGAACAGGAAAAACGACAAGCCCGCCAGCGCGCCGCTGGGCGCAAACAGCGTGGCCACCATGGTCGCGGCGGCCAGCACCGACACGGCGGGGCCGAGCTGGATGGCGCGGCCGAAAGGCATGGCCGCCACAATGCGCTGTGACAGCAAGGCACCCAGCACCATGCCGGCGCCGTAAGCGCCCAGGGTGATGCCCACGCCCTGCGCCGTCAGGCCCAGCACGCGCACCGCATAGGGCACATAGGCTGCCTGCAGCACAAACCAGGAGATGTTCCAGACGATGCCGGCGAGCACCATGGGGCGCAAATACGGCTGGCGCCAGACAAACTGCGCGCCGTCGCGAATCTCAAGCAGCGCATGGCGGCCCACGGCCGGTGTGCGGGCCGGCTCGTGCAGGCTGAACAGCAGGCCCGCGGCCGAGGCCGACAAAATGGCGGCCAGCACAAACGCGGCCGACGCGCCGGCCCAGGCCACCAACGCCCCGGCCAGCGCCGGCCCGGCCGCGAAGGCCATGCTGCGCGCTAGCTCCAGCCGGCCGTTGGCGCGCGCGAGCAGGATGCGTGGCACGATGGCCGGCACCAGCGCGGGCGCCGCCACGCTGAAGCACACAGTGCCAACGGCGCCGATAAAACCCAGCAAAGCCAGCCCGGCAATCGACAGCTGCCCTGTCAGCACCATGGCCAGCAGCGCCAGCAAGGACAGCGCACGCAGGGTCTCCGCCGCCACCATCAGGCGGCAGCGTGACACGCGGTCGGCCAGCAAACCCAGAGGAATCGACAACAGCAAAAAGGGCAGGGTCTGCAGCGCGGCCAGCAGGCCGATCTCGCCCGGCCCTGCACCCAGCATCAGCACCGCCACCAGCGGCACGGCCGCCAGGCTCAACTGCTCAGCGGATTGGGCGGCAAGGTTGGACCAGGCCAGGCGTTGAAAGGGAATGGGAAGGGGGGCTTGCATAGGCACGTGGGGTGAAAGTGCCATTCTGCCCACGGCGGCGGTTTTGCGCTGGCCGTTACCGGACGTGCGATCAACCGGGATTTGCGCTCAGCGCAGCTGCAGCGCCGGCCAGCCGCGCTTGACCCCAATGGCCGCCAGCGTCGTGTCGGCATTCACCGTCACCGGGTGCTTCACCGCTTCCAGCAACGGCAAGTCGTTGATCGAGTCGCTGTAGGCGGTTGTCTTGCAATCCTTGAAGTGCAGGCCGCGCGCCGTGAGCCAGGCGTGCAGTCGCTCGACTTTGCCTTCGCGCATGTTCAGCACGCCGGTGGTGCTGCCGGTAAAGCGGCTGCCCTGCATTTCGGGCTCGGTCGCGATCAGGTGTTCGATGTCGAAGTAAATCGCTGTCAGCTCGGTGATGAAGCGGTTGGTGGCCGTGGTCATCACCACCAGGTCGCCGGCCTCCAGGTGCTTGTCGACCAGCGCCAGGGCGGCGGGCGTGACGCGCGGCACGATCCAGTCGGCCAGGAACTCCTGCCGCAGCGGCTCCCACTCTTCGGCGGTCCACCCGGCCAGCGTGCCCACGTAGAAGTCGGCAAACTCTTTCAGGCCCACGGTGCCGGCCTTGTAGCGCGCGGCCATGTCGGCATTGCGGGCGGTGAATTCGGTTTTGCCCAGGATGCCCTTTTCGATCAGGAAGTCGCACCACAGCACATCGCTGTCACCGTTGAGCACGGTGTGGTCCAGGTCGAAGAGGGTGAGCTTCATGGTTTTTTACCAGGCCTGCAATTTTCCGCCGGGCCGCCCCAAGGAAAATTAGCCCCCTCGGGGGGCAGCGTATTACACGGAGTGAAAAGCGTGGGGGTCATTTTCTTAGATGCCAGGCTTTGGGCCTTGTGAAAGTTTGGATGCCATACGTGGACAAGGTCAGGCCCACACCCGAATCGCCATAACCGCTCCACGGCAAGCGTGGGCTCACCCGGTCGCAGCAGTTCCAGTAGACGCTGCCGGCGTTCACCTGGGCCAGCAATGCCTTGGCGCGAGCCTCGTCGGGCGTGAAGACGCCGGCGGTCAGGCCGTAGCGTGTGTCGTTCATGAGCTTGACGGCTTCCGCATCACCCGAGACCTTCTGGATGCCGATGATGGGGCCGAAGCTTTCCTCGCGCATCAGCTCCATGCTGTGGTTGACGTTGCTGAACACGGTGGGTTCGTACCAGTTGCCGGGGCCAGGGCCGCGTTTGCCACCGGCCAGCAAGGTGGCGCCCTTGGCTTTGGCGTCGGCGACCTGCGCGTCGAGCACATCCAGCTGCGGCGCGCGCGTGATGGCGCCAATGTAGGTGTCGTCGCTCAGGGTGTCGCCGGTCTTAAAGGTCTTTACGGTGTCGATGAATGAAGCGACAAAGCTGTCGTAGATCTTTTCATGCACATAGATGCGCTCGACCGAGCAGCAGCTTTGGCCGGTGTTGTACATCGCGCCGTCGGCCAGTGATTCGGCGGCGTTCTTCACGTTGGCGTCTTCGGTGACATACGTCGGGTCTTTGCCGCCCAGCTCGAGTTGCAGTTTCACCAGGCGCGGGCCCAGCGTCTGCGCGATTTTGGCGCCGGTAGCGTGCGAGCCGGTGAAAAAGAGGCCGTCGATCTTTTGCTCCATCAGCGCGGCACCTACCGTGCCGCCGCCTATCAGCGGCACAAACACGTCTTGCGGAATGCCGGCCGCATGCAGCAGGCGCGCCATGGCCAGGCCGGACATCGCAGCGTATTCGGACGGCTTGTACAGCACCGCGTTGCCGGTGAGCAGCGCGGGAATGAACACATTGCCGCCCACAAACCAGGGGTAGTTCCAGGCCGAGATATTGGCCACTACGCCCAGCGGCGTGTGTTCGATCTGCTCGGTCATGCCGCCGTCGTTAAACACGGTCTGCGTGCCGGTGGCGCTGCCCACTTCAGCCAGGAAGAAGTCGATGCGGCCCAACAGGCCATTGAGCTCGTTGCGCGACATCTTGATCGGCTTGCCGGTCTCGCGCGTCATGATGGCCGCCAGCGCATCGAGTTCGGCCACGATGCCGGCGCGAAAACGCGTGATGCAGGCCTTGCGTTCGTCCATGGGCACGGCTGCCCAGGCGGCCTGCGCGGCGCGCGCGCGCTGGGCTTTGGCGGCCACCGAGGCCGCGTCGTCGGCCGGCAGTTCGGTGATCAGCGCGCCCGTGGCGGGGTTATGGATGGCGAGGGTGTTCATGCTTGTTTGGCTTTCTCTTTGGCTTCGGCCACGGCGGTCAGGAAATCGTCCAGCACGGCGGCATCGTCAATGGTGTCGGAGCCGGGTTTGTGGAATTCGGGGTGCCACTGGGTGGCGGCGATGTAGCTTTTGGTTTTGTCCTTGCGGCGTATCGCTTCCACGATGCCGTCATCCACACTGAAAGCCTCGGCTTCAAACTCGGGCGACAAATCCTTGATGCCCTGGTGGTGGATGCTGTTGACGCGCACGCGCTCCACGCCGGGATACAGGGACGAAAGCCTGGAGCCCTGCACGATATTCACGCTGTGGAAATTCTGGTCGTAGGTCGCGGCGTCGCGGTGTACAAAGGATTCAGGCACCTGCGTGTTGATGTCCTGGTACAGCGTCCCGCCAAAAGCAACATTGAGCAACTGCAGGCCGCGGCATACACCAAAGACAGGCTTGCCCACCTTCTCGAAAGCGGCCACCAGGGCTTTGTCGTACTCGTCGCGCACGCGGTCACCTGACCATTTTTCCTGAAGCGGCTCCTCGCCGTAACTGCCGGGCCAGACGTCGGCGCCGCCGTGCAGCACCAGGCCGTCCAGCCACTGCGCGTAATGTTCATAGGTCACATCGCCGCGTTGCGTGCTGCCCGTGGGGCAGGGCACCATGACCACCATGGCGCCTGAGGACATCACCCAGTGCGCGATGGACTGCTCGACATACTGCAGCGTCTTGCCGGAGAAATACGAGCGCGTCGGGTCGGCGTGCGAGAAGCACGCTGACAAACCGATCTTGAGGCGACTGGCGGCGGTCATAAAGCAGCCTCAAATAGTCGTTGGAAGTCTTCGGCTTTGCACGGACGTGGATTGGTTTGATGACAAATATCAGCCGTGGCGATCTCCACGAGGCGCGGCAGGTGTTCGCGCTTGACACCGTGGGCTGAGAGCGAACCAGTGATGCCCAGGCTTTCTTTCAGCTGCTTGAGCCAGGGCACAAAAGCCTTGCCGCCGCCGGCCACGCCGCACACATGGGCCAGTTCGTCAAACTTGGCGGGCGCCGATTCGTAGTTCCAGGCCAGCACGGTGTCTATCATCAGCGCGTTGGCCAGGCCATGGTGCAGGTCGCACACGGTGCCCAGCGCGTGCGCGCATGAATGCACGGCGCCCAGGTCTTTCTGGAAGGCGATGGCGCCCATCATCGAGGCCATCATCATGTCGCTGCGCGCTTGCAGGTTAGAGGGCTCCTTGACGGCGGTCAGCAGCGCACGGGCCGCGATGCGCGTGCCTTCAAGCGCGATGCCGTCGCACAGCGGGTGGTAGGCGGGCGAGAGATAGCTTTCGATGTTGTGCGTGAGCGCGTCCATGCCGGTGGCGGCCGTCACATGCGGCGGCAGGCCCAGCGTGAGTTCCGGGTCGGCAAACACGACCTTGGCCAGGATCTTGGGACTGAACACCACGCGCTTGATGTGGGTGTCGTTTTCGCTGACGACCGAGGAGCGGCCGACCTCAGAGCCGGTGCCCGAAGTGGTGGGCAGCGCCACAAAGTAAGGCAGCTCATTGACGATGGGTCGCACCTTCGGGTGGTCCCACACGTATTCAAGAATGTCGCCCTCATGCGTGGCGGCAATGCCCACCACCTTGGCCACGTCCAGCGCGGCGCCGCCGCCAAAGCCGATCACGCAGTCGGCCTTGTGGGCTTTGTAGGCTGCGGCCCCGTCCATGACCTGGCTGCAGGTCGGGTTGCCGAACACGCCCGAGAACACCGCCACCTCCAGGCCCGCCAGATGGGTCTTGAACTCGGCCAGCACGGGCAGTGCGCCCAGCGCCTTGTCGGTCACGATCAGCGGACGCTTGCAGCCGGCGGCGAGCAGGGCTTCGGCCACCTGCTTGCGGGCGCCGGCGCCGAAACGGATGGCGGTGGGGAAGGAAAAGTTGGTGGTGCTCATGGGGTGTTTCTTGTTAAGGCGGATAGGGGGAATCTAGGTAGCCGAAGTCAGTTGCAAATACATGTGCTGCTTGCCGAACGGTACGCCGTTCACGCGGATGGCGTCGGGTTCGACGCCGAAGGACGCGAAGCCGGCGCGGGCATAGAGGGCCGCGGCCTGCTTGTTGGTGTCGGTGACCGTCAGGACCAGCAGCTCCACCTCGGCGGTTCTGGCGGCCTGGATCACGGTCTGCACCAGCGCCAGGCCCAGGCCCTGCCCGGCATATTCGGGCGCGACGTACATCGCCACCAGCGTGGCCTTGTGGCGGTTTTTCAGGCGTGTTTCGCGCGTCATGCCGACCACGCCGGCCAGCGTGCCGTCGACAAACGCGCCCCACATGACCGTCTCCGAATTGGGCGACAGGCGCTTTTCGGTGTCGGCCAGCGATCGCAGGTTTTCCTCCTCGAAGCTGGAGGTGAAGGCATCGGGGTGCTCGCGCAGTCCGCGCAAGCGCAGCTCGCGGTACACGGCGGCGTCTGGAATCTCAAGTCGGCGAATCTGCATCAGATGATTTCAAAGTAACGTTTCATTTCCCAGTCGGTCACGGCGTCCAGCCATTGCCGCCACTCCCACTCGCGGGTGGCCGCGAAGTGATCCACGAAAGTATCGCCCAACCAGTCGCGGGCGATGGCCGATTTCTGGAAAATCCGGGTGGTTTCGATCAGGGTGCGCGGCGCGCGGGGGATGTGCTCGGCGCCGCTGTTGGTGCCGGTGATGGGCGCGCCCAGCTTCAGGCCTTTTTCAACGCCGTGCAGGCCGGCGGCGATGACCGCAGCCATGGCCAGGTAGGGGTTCACGTCGGCGCCGGGGCAGCGCGTTTCCAGCCGCGTGGCTTTGGGGCTGCCGGCGATCACGCGAAAACTCGCGGTACGGTTGTCCATGCCCCAGGTGGGTTTGACGGGCGCCCAGAAGCCGTCGACCAGGCGCTTGTAGCTGTTGATGGTGGGCCAGATCATGGGGCCGAACTCCATCATGCAGGCGACCTGGCCGGCGACGTAGCTTTCAAACAGCTTGCTCATCTTGCGCGGATTTTTTGCGTCGTAGAAGAGGTTGGTCTTGCCGTCCGAAAGGCTCTGGTGGATGTGGCCGCTGCAGCCGGGCAACTGCTGATGCGGCTTGGCCATGAAGCTGGGCATGATGCCAAAGCGCGAACCGATTTCCTTGGCGCCGGTCTTGAAGAGGATGGCGCGGTCGGCTTGCTCCAGTGCTTCGCTGAAACCGATGGCGACCTCGTACACGCCCGGGCCGGTTTCGGTGTGCAGCCCTTCAATCGGAATGCCGAAGGCCAGCATCTCGTCCATGATGGCGTTGAAGAAATCCTTGTTCTGGTTCATGCGCAGCAGCGAATAGCCGAACATGCCGGGCGTGAGTTTCTCGGCCCCCACGCCGTTTTTGGCGGCCCAGCTGTGCGGTGTCTCCAGGAAGTTGAACCATTCGAACTCCATGCCTGTCATGGGCATCACGCCCATTTTTTCGGCGCGCCTGAGCACGCGCTTGAGCGTCTGGCGCGGACACACGGCGTGCGGCGTGCCGTCTGCGTTGACGAACTCGCCCAGCACAAAGGGAACGTTGTTGTCCCAGGGCACGTGGCGCGTGGTGGCCAGGTCCAGCCGCGCCAATGCATCCGGAAAGCCATGCTGCCAGCCCGTTACCGTGGTGTTGTCGTAGCAGTTGTCCATCATGTCCCAGCCCAGCACCACGTCGCAGAAGCCGAAGCCACCCGCCGGATAGGGCTCGGCCGCGCCGAAGAATTTGTCCTTGTGCAGGTACTTGCCGCGCAGCACGCCGTCGATGTCGCTCACGGCGACCTTCATCTTGTTGGCGCCCGACTTGCGCAGCATCTCCAGGGCGGGATGGGGCGCGGAGGATTTGGTGGAGTTCTTTTTGGGCATGGTGTGGGCGCCTTGTGGTCTCAGGTTTCAGGGTTCAGGAGTGGGCGCTCGCCCGGCCTTTTTCGGCCAGGCCAATCGCAAATTCTTCTTCCGGCGAGAGGATGAGCCGGTGCCTGCCCATCACCGCAAAGTAGCTCACCCCGATGGCAAACCACAGCGCGACCCACAGCACGCCGACGCGGTAGAGCGGGTCGCTGAGCTGGAAGTAAATGGTGACCAGCGCGATGAGCAGGGTGAGCACCGCGCCTGACACACCCAGCGGGCTGCGGTACGGGCGTTCCATGTTCGGCAGCTTGCTGCGCAGCCGGATGAACGACAGCGCCTGCATGACGTAAGAAAACATCGCGCCGAAGACGGCCATGTTCAGCAGCGTGCCGCCGATCACGGCCGAGCCTTTTTCGACGCCCAGCGAAAACCACAGCACGAACATCACCACCAGCGCGACCACCGAGCCAACGATCATGGCGATATGCGGTGTCTTGCGGCTGCCGTGCGTGACCGACAGTGCCGAGGGGAAGTAGCCGGCCCGGCTCAGCGAATAGATCTGCCGGCCCTTGGCGAAGATGATGGTGTGAAAGCTCGCCACCAGGCCCAGCACGGCGATCAGTGCCAGTGTCTTGGCGATGCCGCTGCCGTAAATCGCCTTGAAGCCGTCCAGCAGCGGCTCGGCCGAGGTGCTGAGCGCGTGCGAGCCGATGCCCGCGACAGACGGGTTGAGCCAGAGGATCATGAAAGCCGAGAGGATGAGCGTGAAGATGCCGGCGATGATGCCGCGCGGCATGTCGCGGCGCGGGTCGACCGACTCCTCGGCCGCCAGCGGCAGTTGCTCGATCGCCAGGAACAGCCATACCGCAAAGGGCAGCGAGGCGAGTATGCCGCCCAGGCCCAGCGGGAGGAAAGGGCCGCGGCCTTCAGGCAGCACCGCGCCGCCGGCGCCCACATTCATGGCCCAGCGCGCAAAGTCGATCTTGGGAAAAGCGCTGATCCAGAACGCCACCAGGCAGGCCAGCGCGAGCAGGGTGACGGCCAGCGTGATCTTGAACGACAGCTCGACACCGATGATGTTCAGGCCGATGAAGACGATGTAAAAACCGATCCACCACACAGGCTGCCAGGCCGGCGGTGTGCCGAAGATGCTGCCCATGTAGCTGCCGATGAAAAACACGATGACGGCCGGCGTCAGCACGTACTCCACGTTCTCGGCCAGCCCGGTGAGGAAGCCGCCCCAGGGCCCCATGGCGGTGCGCGCGAAGGAATACGCCCCACCGGTATGGGGCAGCGCGGGTGACATTTCAGCCAGCGAAAAGGTCAAGCCCAGATACATCACGGAGATGACGATGGTGGCCAGCAGCATGCTGCCCCAGCCGTTGGCCAGGCCCAGGTTCCAGCCGGCAAAGTGGCCCGAAATGACAGCGCCCACCCCGAGCGCCCAGAGCGACCAGACGCCGGCATAGCGCCTGAGCCCCCGCTTTTCAAAGTAGCTGCCGTCGACTTTCGCGTATTGAATGCTGGAAGGTTCTGACATGGCTGGCTCCCTATGGATTGCAGGTTTGGCGGCCCGGTAAGGCCGTTTTGCATCGTAGGGTGGTGGTGGCTGCCGTGAAATCCCATTTCGGCAAGCGGCGCGGAAAGCGTGCGCGCAAAGGGTTTGCAAGCAAGCCGAACTGTTTCAAAGCGTAGCTTGCATGCGGCACGAATCCTGCAAGAATGCGGCGATGGCACATCCCTCCGATATCGCCCAGCCGGTCTTGCTCTCCCACGCATCCTTCGCCGACGCGGACGAGCAGGCGGCGGCGCTGCGCGGCTGGAACCAGAGCTACCTCCAGCTGTCTCGCGGCGCCTTTGGCGGGGAGGTGCGCCAGCTGGAGTTTGCGGGCCTGCGGCTTTTTGTGGAGAGCTTGCGGGAATCTGTTTATCAAACCGGCCAGATCCGCGAAGGGGCGCTGGCCCTGGGGCTGCCGCTGCAGGTTGCAGGCCCCAGCGTGTTTTGCGGCGCGCCCAGCGATGCTGATGCGCTGCATGTGTTTTCGGGCGCGTCGGGTTTTGAGTTCCGCTCGTCCCGCCGCCATGTGATGCTGGGGCTGGAGCTCGATGAGGCCGCCTGGCGCCGCTGCGGCGAGCATGACCCGGCGCTGCAGGCCCGGCTCGGTGCGCAGGCGGGCTTGCGCAGGCTCGATGGCGCGGCGCAGGCCGGCCTCAGGCAGTGCCTCACCGGCTTGCTGGATACGGTAGAGGCGGCCCCGGCGTTGTTGCAGTCGCCCGCTGTGCAGGCCGCCATGCTCGACACCGTGATGGAGCAGCTCGGCCGCGTTCTCGCGCCGGCGGGCAGCGTGGACTCTGTTGGCCCCCACGGGCATTGGATGCTGACGCAACGCGCGCGCGAACTGGTGCATGCGCAACTCGACCAGCCGCCCACGGTGCTGGCACTGTGCGAGCAGCTCGGCGTGAGCCGGCGGACCTTGCAGAACGGCTTTCAAACGGCGCTGGGCATCAGCCCGCTGGCCTATTTGCGCGCTGTGCGCCTGAATGCCGCCAGGCAGGCCTTGAAGACCGCGGCGTCGGTGACGGCGGCTGCGACGGACCTGGGGTTTTGGCATTTTGGTCATTTCGCGCACGACTACCAGCAAATGTTTGGTGAACTGCCATCGGAGGCATTTCGCCGCTATCACTAACCACGGTGGCAGGCGTGGCCTGCTGCTCGTGAAGTCAGGCCGGTGCGGCCGAGCTGATGCCCATGTCCTGCAAGGCGCCCGCAACAGCCAGCACGGCCTGCCCGATCTCATTCGGGCCGATCGCGCCGATGCAACCCACACGGAAAGTTTCTACCTGCGTGAGCTTGCCCGGGTATAGGACAAAACCGCGATCTCGCGCAGCGGCATAGAACTTCTTGAAGTCGTAGCGGCTGTCGGCGGGCGCGTGGAAGGTCACGATGATGGGCGCCTGGATGGCCGGGTCCAGGAAGGGCTTGAAGCCTAGCTTGGCCATGCCGGTGATCAGTGTGCGGTAGTTGCTTTCATAGCGGGCCAGGCGTGCCGGTTGGCCGCCTTCTTCTTCAAACTGTGCAATGGCTTCAGCCAGCGCCACCACCACATGGGTGGGCGGCGTGAAGCGCCACTGCGTGGTTTTTTCCATGTAGACATACTGGTCGTGCAGGTCCATCGCCAGTGACTGGCTGCGGCCGGCGCAGCCGTCGAGGATGGCCTTGCGGATAAACACAAAGCCCATGCCGGGCACGCCTTCGAGGCACTTGCCACTGGCGGCCACCAGCGCGTCGAAGTGGATCTTGCGCGCGTCAATCTCGATGGCGGCAAAAGAACTCATCGCGTCCACCAGCAGGCCCTTGCCATGGGTTTTGCAGACGTCGGCCACTTCCTTCAGCGGGTTGAGCACGCCCGCGCCGGTTTCGCAGTGGATCAGCATGACGTGCGTGATGCTGGTGTCGGCTTCCAGCATGGCGTCCAGTGCGGCGGGTGAGACCTGCGCCGCCTCGTCAAAAGGCATGACGGTGCAGCGCCGGCCCATCAGCGTGGTGAGCCTGGCCGCACGTTTGCAATAAGCGCCGTTGTCCATCACCAGCACATGGCCGTCTTTCGGCACCACGGTGGCCACAGCCGCCTCGACGCTGAAGGTGCCGCTGCCCTGCAGGGGAACGACGACGTGCGAGTCCTGCCCATGGATGACGGCCAGCAGGCTTTTGCGCACGCTGGCCGTCACGGCATTGAAGTCAGCGTCCCAAGAGCCCCAGTCCTTCAGCATCGCGAGCTTGGTGCGCAGCGTGGTGGTCAAAGGGCCGGGCGTCAGGAGAATTTTGTCTCTGTCCATGGGTTTGTCTCTTTATGGAAGTCGCGGAAAACGTGAGTGGGGTCAGCGAGCGCCGCCTCGCCATGCCTGCGTGCGGCGGTTGATCCACCAGGCCAGCGCCATGAACAGCAAGGTGGCAATCGTCGAGGCAATACCAATCAACACGGCCATCGCAGCCGCCGCCCCCATTTCACCGGCCTCGTCCAGGTTCAGGATGGCGATGGAAGCGACCTTGGTTTCCGGTGAGTAGAGAAAGACAACGGCAGAAATTGTCGTCATGGCATTGATGAAAAAGTAGCGCGCGATGTCGACCAGGGCCGGCGTGCAGATGGGCAGGGTGACGCGCCAGAAGGTCTTGAAGAAAGGCACCTTGAGCGAGGCGCTGACGGCTTCGAATTCGCCGTCCAGCGCCTTGAGCGCCGTCACGGCCGTGAGGTGGCCGGTGGTGTAGAAGTGCACGATGGTGCAGAGCGTGAGCAGTGTCAGCGTGTGGTACAGACCGTTCAGGGGGTTGTCGGGCGCATTGAAAAAGAAGATATAGCCGAGGCCCAGCACCAGCCCGGGCACGGCCATGGGCAACATGGCCAGCATGCGTACAAAGCCGCGCAGGCCGTCCATGCCCTTGGTTTTTTCGAGCAGGTAGGCGCTGACGAACACCAGCGCCGTGCCAAAGAAGGCGGTGCCCGCGGCCATCTTCAGGCTGTTCACAAAACCGACACCGACCTCCGCATCGACCAGCCCCAGGGTGTAGTGGCGCAGGCTGGGCGAGAGGTTGTAGGGCCAGAAACTGGCAAAGGACGCGAACACCGCCATGCCCAGCATGGCCAGCACCAGGAAAGCAATCGCGCAGCAGTAAAGCGTCATGACCCAGTCGTAGCCGCGCGAAGGCGTGGGCCGGTAGGGAACGGCGCGCGCCGTCAGCATGGCCGTCTGGCGCTTGCTGACGTATTTGTCGACTGCAAAAGTCAGCACCGCCGGCGCCAGCAGCAGGATGGCAACGACCGCGCCCTTGGCGAAGTCCTGCTGGCCGATCACCAGTTTGAACACGTCGGTGGCCAGCACGTTGAAGTTGCCGCCGATTACTTTCGGAATGCCGAAGTCGGTCATGACCAGTGTGAAGGTGACCAGCGCGGCCGAGATCAGGCCGTACTTGGCGCCGGGCAGCGTGATGGTGAAGAATTTGCGCCTGGCGCTGGTGCCCATGGCATTGGCGGCCTCATAGAGGCGTGCGTCCGAAAGGCCTAGCGCCGTGACCAGGATCATCAGCGCATGCGGAAACACGGCGAAGCACTCGGCGACCACAATGCCGGGGGCGCCGTAGATCTGATCAATGCCGATGCCTTGCATCCAGCCCTTGAGCACGCCCTGGTTGCCGAACCAGTAGATCAGTGAAATCGCCGACAGCAGAGAAGGCGCCAGCAGCGGGATCAGCGTGATGCCGCGAAACAGCGCCTTGTACTGCATGCATGAACGCGTCAAGGCATAGGCAAAACCGAAAGCCAAGGGCACAGCGATCAGCGTGACGGCGGTGGACACCCAGAGGCTGTTCCACAGGCTTTCCAGCAGCGCCGGGGTTTTGGCGTACTCGACGAAGTTGTCGAACCAGATGAAGTCGCCGGATTTGCCCAACAGGGCCTGCTGAAGAATGGCTAGCAGCGGCGCCGCCAGGAATGCTATTAAAACAATAGCTACAAGTGCAAGCGCCACATAGGCCAGGTGGTCAATCCAGTGCGTTTTCTGGCGCACCAGGGCGGGCACGGGGGCGGTGTACACCGGCATCAGAACACCTTGATGCGTTCGGGCAGCAGCTTCAGCGGCAGTGACGAGCCGACCTGCAGCGATTGCTCGGAAAGGAAATTGAGCGACAGGTAGACCGTGAGCTTGTGCCCGCCCAGCGCGGGTGAAGCCACATGCACATGGCAGAAGGAGCCCAGGAACTCGATCTTCTCAATGGTGGCGTCAAACACGTGGGCGTCGCCTGCAGCAATTGGCCGGGCCAGCACGTCTTCGGGCCGCAAATAGATTTTGGCGTCACGATCACCGCCGTCGCAGGGAATGCACAGCGCGCCGAACTTCATCTCGCCGCCGCTCACGCGCACCGGCATCACATTGACCTTGCCAACGAAATCAGCCACGAAAGGCGAAGCCGGCTCGCGGTAAATCTCCATCGGCGTGCCGACCTGCTCAATCAGGCCGTGGTTCATCACCACGATGCGGTCCGCCACGCTCAAGGCTTCCTCTTGATCATGCGTCACCATGATGGTGGTCACGCCCAGCTTTTGCTGCAGCGCGCGGATCTCCGATCGCAGCCGCACCCGCTCCAGCGCGTCCAGCGCCGAAAGAGGCTCGTCCAGCAACAGCAAGCCCGGCGAGGTCGCCAGTGCGCGCGCCAGCGCAATCCGCTGCTGCTGGCCGCCCGACAACTGGCTGGGGTACTTGGCCGCACTGCCTGGCAAGCCCACCAGCTTCACCAGCTCACTCACGCGCTTGGCAGCTTCAGCCTTGGGCGTCTTGCGATTCACCAGCCCGTACGCCACGTTGTCAGCCACACTCAGATTGGGAAACAGCGCGTAACTCTGAAACACAATGCCGTAATCACGCAAAGCCGGCGGCAGCCGTGAGATGTCACGCCCGCCCTGATGCACCTCACCAGAAGTCTGCACCTCCAGACCCGCAATGATGCGCAGCAAGGTCGTCTTGCCGCAACCCGAAGGGCCCAGAAAACAAACAAACTCGCCCTTGCGGATGTCCAGGTTGATGTCTTGCAGCGCGGTGAAAGCGCCGAACTCCTTGCGGATGTGGCGCAGGTTCAGAAAGGTGTCGTTGTTCATGCCTGGGGTAATGCCTTGGGCTACAGCCGATTGACTGGACGCGATGTAAAAGACGTATGCAGTGCAAGCAGCCGCGTGGAACCGGCTTTGCCGGGCCACAGCGGCTGTCCCCCTGAGGGGGAGAGGCGGCCGCCAGGCCGCCTACAGGGGGCTACTTCTTCTCGGTTTTGGAGTTATAGCGCTTGGTCCATTCGTTCAAGATGCGCTCGCGGTTGTCGGCCGCCCAGTTGAAATCCATCTTGACCAGGCGCGACTCATAGTCTTTCGGCACATTGGCCAGCGGTGGCGCCAGGCCCGGCTGCGCCGTGATGGCAAAGTTTTTGCCGTACAGCATCATCGCGTCCTTGCTCGAAGCCCAGTCGGCCAGCTTCTTGACAGCGTCGAGCTTCTTGGTGCCCTTGTGAATCGCAAAGGCTTCCAGGTCCCAGCCCAGGCCTTCCTTTGGAAACACCAAGTCAATGGGCGCGCCCTTGGCTTTGTTGGCGTTGCCGCGGTATTCAAACGAAATGCCGGCCAGGAACTCACCCGACGCAGCCATGTTGCAGGGCTTGGAACCCGAGTGCGTGTATTGCGCGATGTTCTCGTGCAGCGCGTCCATGTACTTCCAGCCGCCGCCCTTGCCGTCCTTGTCGCCGAAGAGCGTGAGCCAGGCGGTCACGTCAAAGTAGCCCGTGCCGCTGGAGGCGGGATTGGGCATGACGATCTGGCCTTTGTAGATGGGCTTGGTCAGGTCTTGCCAGGTCTCTGGCGTGGGGATGTTTTTCTTCTTGGCTTCGACCGTGTTGAAGCACACCGTGGCGCCCCACACGTCCATGCCGAACCAGGCGGGAACCTTCTTCTTGTCACGGTACTGACTCATGATGCCGTCAAGATTGATCGGCGCATAAGGTTCGAGCATGCCCTGTTTGTCGAGCAGCGCCAGGCTGGACGCGGCCACGCCCATCACGGCGTCGGCCTGCGGGTTGGATTTTTCGGCGAGCAGCTTGGCGGTGATCACGCCCGTCGAGTCGCGAACCCATTTGAGTTCGATGTCGGGGTAGACCTTGTTGAAGCCTTCCTGATAAGCCTTGAGCTGGTCGGTTTCCAGCGCGGTGTAAACCAGCAGTTGGGCTTTCTGGGCGAATGCGCCGTTGGAGACGGCAAGCAAGCCAAAGATTCCTGTGAGGGCAATTGCCTTTGATAGCGATTTGAGTTGGGTAGCCAGCTGCATAAAAAATCCTTTTATGGGAGAACCTGCAATGTTGTGACTTGGTCGTGTCGGGGTAGTGACACTGTGATGACGCAACCTGTGTTCAGGCCATATCAACCCAGCTCATTTTTTATTTAACGCCGACCCTTCTATCTTGTCAATTGTTTATTGCAGATTGTTGACAATCTACATTTTTGTGCTTCAATTCAGGGCATGAACGCTGCTTTGCATCCCACCATCGCGCAACTCCAGAACAGTTCTCTCACCACAGTGGTGCAGCAGGAAATCGAGCGAGCCATCCTTGCCGGCGAATACGAGCCCGGCAGCAAATTGATTGAAGCCACGCTGGCTGAAAAGATGGGCGTTTCACGCGGCCCTGTCCGCGAAGCCTTTCGCATGCTTGAAGAGGCGGGTCTGGTTCGCACTGAAAAAAACCGCGGTGTTTTTGTGCGCGACATCCCCATCGACGAAGCCGTCGAGATCTTTGACCTGCGCGCTGCCATGGACGAACTCGTCGGCCGCCGCCTGGCGGAAAACATCACCGCCGCTCAGCTGAAAGAACTCAAGGCCCTGGTCGATGCGATGGAAAAAGCGGTGAAGGCTGAAGACCCTCACGCTTACCACCTGCTCAATCTCACATTTCATGACCGGCTGGTTGAAATGGCGGGCAACCGCAAGCTCACCGAGATCTACCGCAAGCTCATCAAGGAGCTTTCGCTGTTCAGGCGCCTGAACCTGGCCGACGGCTGGCTCATGCCGATGTCGGCCAATGAACACCGGCAAATCGTCAAGGCGATTGCGTCTGGCGATGCCGACGCGGCGGGCCGCGCGATGTTCCAGCACGTGATCGAAAGCAAGGAACGCACGATCGAGAACGATCTGCGCCGGCAGGCAGGGCTTGCCGATGCGGCGGAAAGCGCCGCTGCCGGCACCGCCATCGAGCTGGTTTCCAGCAATACCGGCGCCCGCAAGGAAAAAGACAAAGACAAAGAAAAAACCAAATCCAAGGAAGGGCCATCACGTGGCAAACGCTGAATCAGGGACTGAAGTGAAAGTGAACGGCCGGGTCTACAAGCTCCCGGCCAAGCCCACGGTGGTGGTGTGCGTCGACGGCTGCGAGCCTGACTACCTGGCGCAGGCCGTGGCCAGCGGCCAGATGCCGTGGCTCAAGCGGACGCTGGCGCTGGGCTCGGGCCTGACGGGAGACTGCGTGGTGCCCAGCTTCACCAACCCCAACAATCTTTCCATCGTGACCGGCGCGCCGCCCAGCGTGCACGGCATTTGCGGCAATTATTTGTTCGACACCGCGACAGGCACCGAGGTCATGATGAATGATCCGAAGTGGCTGCGCGCACCCACCTTGCTCGCTGCGCTGTCGGATGCCGGCAAATCGTTGGCGGTGGTGACGGCCAAGGACAAGCTGCGCAAGCTGCTCGGCCACAAAATGAAGGGCATCTGCTTTTCTTCCGAAAAGGCCGACCAGGTCACGCTCGAAGAAAACGGCATTGAAGACGTGCTGGGCCTGGTGGGCCAGCCGCTGCCCAGTGTCTACAGCGCCGACCTGTCGGAGTTTGTGTTCGCAGCCGGCGTGAAGATCATGCAGAAGTACAAGCCCGATGTCATGTACCTCTCGACCACCGACTACGTGCAGCACAAGCATGCGCCCGGCACCGACGGCGCCAATTCTTTTTACCGGATGATGGACGGCTATCTCGGCCAGCTCGAAGAACTCGGCTGCGTGATCGTGCTCACCGCCGACCACGGCATGAATGCCAAGGTCGCGATGGACGGCACACCGGATGTGATCTACCTGCAGGACTGGTTTGACAGCTGGCTGGGCACCAGCGTGGCCCGTGTGATCCTGCCCATCACCGACCCGTATGTGGTACACCACGGCGCGCTGGGGTCCTTCGCCACGGTCTACCTGCCGGAAGGCACCAACATTGAAGCCGCACGCAAACGGCTGGCGGCACTCAAGGGCATGGAGCTGGTGCTCTCGCGAGAGCAGGCAGCTGAACGCTTCGAGCTGCCTGCCGACCGCATCGGCGACATCGTGGCGGTGTCCGAGCGTTTCACCGTGATCGGCACCTCGGCGTCGCGGCATGATCTGTCTGCACTTGAAGTGCCTTTGCGGTCGCACGGCGGCATGAGTGAGCAGCGTGTGCCGCTGATCGTCAATCGCGAATTGCCTGGGCTGGATCGCAGCCGGCGCTTTCGCAATTTCGACGCCTTTGACCTGGCGCTGAACTATGCGCAGGGTTGACTCTCATTCCCTCCTCTCTTGTCCCCTCTCCCTCTGGGAGAGGGTTAGGGTGAGGGGAATTCAGATCAAACCAGCCGTCTCATCGGCGGCGCGAAAAGGACGAATCTGCTGTTAGGGGAAAGAGAAGCGAGGTAACGAAATGACATTGGC
>JAJKJM010000113.1 GCA_021153985.1 Polaromonas sp. | reverse complement strand
GGGCAGGGAGCTACACGAAGTGAGCGACCGTGGGGGCCGCATTCACTCCAGGTTCAATTCCTGGATCTTCCTGGTAATCGTATTGCGCCCAATACCCAGCTTCTGCGCCGCCTCAATGCGGCGCCCGCGGGTGTTGGCCAGCGCGGTCTGGATCAGTTTGGACTCAAACCGCCGGGTAAGCACGTCCCATACATCGCTGCGGCCGTTGGCCAGCAGTGCCAGGGCTTCGGCCTCGAGGCCGGTTTCCCAGTCCTGCGGCAGGCCGGCCACGGCAGGCGCGGCAAATTCGGGCGCGTGCACAGATGGGGCCTTGTCGGCACTCACCGCAGCGTCGGCGCGGACAGATTCCGTTTTGTCCACTGAGGCCAGGGATTTACCCGACTCGGGAATCATGCCCAGCACTTCGGGCGGGAGGTCTTTGGGCTCGATCACCTGGGCCGGTGCCATCACGGTGAGCCAGTGGCAGATATTCTCCAGCTGGCGCACATTGCCCGGAAAGCCAAAATTGCTCAGCTGCTGCAGGGCCGTGTCGGAAATCCGTTTGGGCTCGACGCCCAGTTGCTTGGCACTTTGCTGCAGGAAGTGGCGTGTCAGCATAAACACATCTTCGCGGCGCTCGCGCAGCGCGGGCAGGCGCAGGCGGATCACGTTGAGGCGGTGGAACAAGTCTTCGCGGAAACCGCCTTCCTTGACGCGCTGCTCCATGTCCTGGTGGGTGGCGGCGATCACGCGCACATTGGCTTTGACGGCGTTGTGCCCGCCGACGCGGTAGAAGTGGCCGTCACTCAGCACACGCAACAGCCGCGTCTGCAAATCAAAAGGCATGTCGCCGATTTCATCGAGAAACAGCGTGCCGCCTTCGGCCTGCTCAAAGCGGCCGCGCCGCATGGTCTGCGCGCCGGTGAAGGCGCCGCGCTCATGGCCGAAGAGTTCGCTTTCGAGCAAATCCTTGGGGATGGCCGCGGTATTGATCGCAACGAACGGCCCATTGGCACGCGGTGAATGCTTGTGCAGCGCACGCGCCACCAGCTCTTTGCCGGAGCCGGATTCGCCGGTGATCATCACCGTCACCATGCTCTGGCTCAGGCGCCCGATGGCGCGGAAGACGTCTTGCATGGCCGGCGCCTGGCCGAGCATTTCGGGTGCGGCAGCCATACGCTCTTCAGCGACCTCCTCGCGCTGGCTTTCTTCGACCGCGCGGCGGATCAGTTCTACCGCCTTGGGCAAATCAAAGGGCTTGGGCAAGTATTCAAAGGCTCCGCCCTGAAAGGCCGAGACCGCGCTGTCGAGGTCCGAGAATGCCGTCATGATGATGACGGGCAGGCCGGGGAGTTTTTCCTTGACCTTCTCCAGCAAGTCCAGGCCCGAGCCGCCGGGCATGCGGATATCGCTCACCAGGATTTGCGGGCCGTCGTCTTCGCCTGCGCTTTCCAGCGCGGCGAGAACTTCACGGGGGTTGGTAAAACTGCGCGTGGGCAGGTCCTCGCGGAGCAGGGCCTTTTCCAGAACAAACCGGATGGACTGGTCATCATCAACGATCCAGATCGGTTTCATGTGTGCAGTCCCTTTTTCATGCTTTCAATGCCGGCCTTTTGGGGCCCTCGCATCGATTGCGTTATGTATCAATCATGGTGGAGACACACTTCAAGGTAGCGGTATGAGCAGCTTGAAATCTGTACGGCCCGGCACACTGTCGCACTCGATCAAACCGTGGTGTTGCTGGACAAAAGTTTGCGCCAATGTCAGCCCCAGCCCCGAACCGCCCTCACGCCCTGAGACCAGGGGATAGAAAATTCGGTCTTTGATGGAGTCCGGCACGCCCGGTCCATTGTCGATAACATGCAATTCCAGTGCCAAGCGGTAGCGCTGCTTGCCGAAAGTTACCTGCCGGGCGATTCTGGTCTTGAAAGTGATCTGCGCATTGCCCGCCGCGATGCGCTCAGCCAGGGCCTGTGCGGCGTTGTGGGCGATGTTCAGGACCGCCTGTATAAGTTGCTCGCGGTCACCGCGAAAGTCGGGAATCGAGATGTCGTAGTCTCGCGTGACCTTCAAGCCTTTGGGAAACTCCGCCAGGATCAGCGAACGCACGCGCTCGCACACCTCGTGGATATTCACGTCGCCCACCAGGTGCGGCCTGCGGTGCGGCGCCAGCAGGCGGTCCACCAGCGTTTGCAGGCGGTCTGCCTCATGGATGATGACCTGGGTGTACTCGGTCAGGTCCTTGCCGATTTCCATCTGCAGCAGTTGCGCCGCGCCGCGAATGCCGCCCAGCGGGTTTTTGATCTCGTGGGCCAGATTGCGGATCAACTCTTTGTTGGCCTGCGCCTGGTCGATCAGGCGCTCTTCCCGCTCTTGCTTGGCCTGCTGCTCCAAAGGCAGCAGTTCCACAATCGCCTCGCCCGGCGTGTCGGTTTGCGCCACCACCACATGGACGGGCATGGGCTCGTGATTGAGGCGCCGGAGCCAGGCGTCATAGCGAAGCGCTGCGAATTCATTGCTGCCCGCGCCTTCCAGCGCATTTTGCAAAATCAGCGGCTCGGTGAAGCAATCGGGAAGTTGCGAACCTTCGATGGTTCGCCGAGAGGTGCCCAAGGCATCTTCCAGCGCGGCATTGGCAAACACCACGGTGCCGTTGGTGCGCACCACAGCCACCAGCGTGGCCAGCAAGTCAAAGGCCTGAAAGCGGGGGAGCCCCGAAACCGGGGTGGAAGATAGCGCGGCGCGGATGGATGGCTTGTTCAAGCCATCCATTTTGACGCAGAAGCGGACTCAGAAGCCGGGAAACCGGGCTTGTGCTGCTAATTGGTGGCAGTGGGAGCCGGCAGCCGGGAAATCTCGCGCTTGAGACCGGCGATATCGCTCTGGTTGCGGGCGATGCTCTCTTTCATCTCTGCCACGCGGTCCAGGTAACGCTGGTAGTTGCGGCCTTCAATGCCTTGCTTTTCGGGCTCGCCGTTGTTGAACTCTTTTTGCTGCTCGGCCAGCTTGGCTTCGGCTTTCTTCAGCTCGGCCTCAAGAATGGCGCGTGAATCGCTGTCGCGGGCGCGCTGCTCCGCGCTGTTGCTGGCCGCGCCGCTGGGGCCACCCGCCGTGGCCACACGAACTGGCGCCGCTTTGGACGCCGGCGTGCTTTGCACGACGGTAACGTTGCCGCCGGAAACCAGCTTGCAGTTACGGGTTTGCGCCTCTTTGGTGTTGTTGATGTACTCAGGTGCGGCACCGCCGGCGCCGACGCAGCGATAAACCTGCTGCGCCCATGCGGCACTCCCCGTGCCCGCGAGCAGTAAAGACAAGGCAGAAAATAAGAAGGTATGTTTCATAGGGTACCCCAGTGCCGGTGAAGGCTAGGACGGTCTATCAGTATGCGGCAAAGCCGCCGAAATACAAAGCCAGCAAGCCCACAACCCGCCGGGGCAATAAAAAAGGACGGCCTTGGCCGTCCCTTTTTGACCACACACATGCCTGAACGGCGTGTATGTGATTAAGCGCTAACTTAAGCTGTGTCTTACCCGCTTACAGCGAGTAGTACATGTCGAACTCGATCGGGTGAGTCGCCTGGCGCAGGCGGGTCACTTCACCCATCTTCAGTTCAATGTAGGCGTCGAGCATGCTGTCGGTGAACACACCGCCCTTGGTCAGGAAGCTGCGGCCCACGTCGAGCGCGTCCAGCGCCTGGTCCAGGCTGTGGCAAACGGTCGGGACTTTTGCATCTTCCTCGGGCGGCAGATGGTACAGATCCTTGGTGGCGGCTTCGCCGGGGTGGATCTTGTTTTCCACGCCGTCCAGGCCGGCCATCATCAGGGCCGAGAAGCCCAGGTACGGGTTCATCAGTGGATCGGGGAAGCGCGCTTCGATACGGCGGCCCTTGGGGTTGGCGACGTAAGGAATGCGGATCGATGCCGAGCGGTTTTTGGCCGAGTAAGCCAGCTTGACCGGTGCCTCATAGCCAGGAACCAGGCGCTTGTAGCTGTTGGTGCCGGGGTTGGTGATGGCGTTCAGGGCGCGTGCATGCTTGATGATGCCGCCGATGTAGTACAGGGCGAAATCAGACAGGCCTGCATAGCCGTCGCCGGCGAACAGGTTTTTGCCGTCTTTCCAGATGGACTGGTGAACGTGCATGCCGGAGCCGTTGTCGCCGACGATGGGCTTGGGCATGAAGGTGGCGGTCTTGCCGTAGGCGTTGGCCACGTTTTGCACCACGTATTTCAGGATCTGCGTCCAGTCGGCGCGCTGCACCAGCGTGCTGAAACGGGTGCCGATTTCATTCTGGCCGGCGCCGGCCACTTCGTGGTGGAACACTTCAACCGGAACGCCCAGCGATTCGAGGATCAGGGACATTTCGGCGCGCATGTCTTGCGTGCTGTCGACGGGAGGAACGGGGAAGTAGCCGCCCTTGACGGTCGGGCGGTGGCCGCGGTTGCCGCCTTCGAGCTTGGCGCCCGAATTCCAGGGAGCTTCGTATTCTTCGATCTTGAAGAAGGTGCCCGACATGTCGGTGTTCCAGCGCACGTCATCAAAGATGAAGAATTCCGGCTCAGGGCCGAAGTAAGCGGTGTCGCCCAGGCCGGAAGCCTTCAGGTAGGCTTCTGCGCGCTGTGCGATGGAGCGTGGGTCGCGGTCGTAGGCCTTGCCGTCGGCAGGCTCGAGCACGTCGCAGCTCATGAACAGGGTGGTTTCTTCGAAGAAGGGGTCGATGTTGGCCGTCTTGGGGTCAGGCATCAGCTGCATGTCGGAGGCTTCAATGCCCTTCCAGCCGGCAACGGAAGAACCGTCAAACGCGTGGCCCGACGTGAATTTGTCTTCGTCAAAGTGGGACACGGGCACGGTGACGTGCTGCTCTTTGCCCCGGGTGTCGGTAAAACGGAAATCAACGAACTTGACTTCGTTTTCCTTGACCATTTTCATGACGTCTGCGACGGTCTTTGCCATCAAAATCTCCTGTTGCTGGATGGGTGGTTGAAAATTCTCTTCGGGCTTGTCGAATGCACTTTTTGTGCCAAAGCCATTGGCTGTTCAGATTTCTGCCAAGCCTCGGATTGTGCCGTTATCTGGCTTCAGTTCCAGCCTTTGGCGGCTGAAAATGCAAAAAACACCCGGTGGCAACGAATGCACCATTAAAGTGCATTGCCGGAATCGCACAAACTTGGTGCAAAAAATCAACGCACCAACTCAGGGCCGAACTTCAGGTCGAATTTGCGCAGCCCCGCCAGCATGGCAGGATAGGCCAGATTGACCGCCTCCGGCGCGCCTTTGACGCCCAGCTCGATATGGCGGCCATATTCCGGGTGGTCCACGCTGGGCAGGCTGAACACTTTGACGCCCGGGTGCGCCGCTTCAATTTCGAGCATCAGGGGCGTGAGCATCGCCTCCATGGAACCAAAAATGATCACCGATTTTTCGGTGTTGGGCGATTTTTGGTGCAGGTGCGGGTAGTCATGGTCAAGCACCCATTCGATCATCGGCCAGGCCATCACCGGGAAGCCGGGAACGAAGTGAACCGCCCCCTGCCCCGCACGGCAGGTAAAGCCCGGGATCTTGTTGTACGGGTTGGGAATGATCTCCGCGCCTGCCGGAAACACGCCCATGTTCAGGCGGTGGATGTTGTCGTCGCGGTCGGGCTCATAAGGTATGCCCTGCTCTTTGGCCACGTCGGCCATGCGCTCCAGGATCAGGGTTTTGGCCGTGGGATTCAGCGTTAGCTCAACGCCAAGCGCTTTGCCCGCACATTGCCGCGTGTGGTCGTCGGGTGTGGCGCCTATACCGCCGCAAGAAAACACCACGTCGCCGCTTTCACGCGCGGCCGCAAAAGCCCGCGCCAGCGTGGCCGTGATACGCGCCGGGTCGTCGCCCACGTAGTCGGCGTAGGCCAGTTGCAGGCCGCGCGCGCCCAGCAGCTCGATGGCTTTGGGCAGGTGTTTGTCGGCGCGTTTGCCCGAGAGGATTTCGTCGCCGACGATGATGAGGCCGAAGTGGGGTGTCATACAGGGAGGATTCAAGGCAGGGGTAAATCGGGCTTGCTGCCCAGCGTGCCGAAGCTGGGCGCGGGCCCGGGCAAGGCTTCCGGCGCCAGTTCCGTTGCTATTGATTTAATAGCATCTTGCGCAAGCGGGTCGGGGGCCAGGGCATTGTTTTTCTTGCGAAGCTGCTCCAGCGCGGCCAGGGTGTAGTGGGCAAACCAGAGCGAAGAAAACGCAAACACCAGCGTGTAAATCCAGATCGCGACCGGCACCAGGATGGGCGCCATGGCCACAAACATCGCGCCCGAGGCCCAGATCAGGCTGGGCGCGGCGCCCAGGTAGCCGCTGATCACGCCGATGGCCAGCAGCGGCGCGCGGTGCTCTTTGAAAATCTGGCGCCGCTCTTCGCTGCTGGCGTGGTCGACCAGCGCGTCATACGACATGACGCGGTACGTGAGCCAGCCCCAGATCAGCGGCGGCAGCACCAGAATCAGCGGCGGAATCAGCCACAGCGGAATCGAGACGATCAGCGCGACCGCGGCCAGCGAGGTCGAGCCCAGCGACCAGAACAGGCTGGCCACCATGGAGCCGCCCTGCTTGCGTTCGAGTTGGGGAAAACGCCGTTCAGCCACCAGCGCCACCATGGCCGGCGTCATGAGGATGGCCACAAAAAGCAAGGCGGTGATGACGATGGCCGGAATCGCCATGAAGAGCAGCAGCGCGGGCGCCAACACCATGCGCAAGCCGCCCAGGCCCAGGCTTTCAAGCCAGCGGGCCATGGTGTTGACAAGTTCGTAGTTGCCGAGCTGCGAGCGGATGGCTTCGACCGCATCGTTCCAGAAAAAATATCCGAGGCCAAGTGCGACAGCCCCCATGATGATCAGCGGCAGTACCGACAAGGCGATGACCCTGGGGTGCAGGCAATACATGGCGGCGCGCCAGAAAGCGTCGAGGAGTTTGCTCATGCTGAAAGCATAACGCAGCCCCGTGGCTACGGAAAACGACTACGGATGTCTTCACCCAGCATGAGCCGCGGGACTGGCTTTGCCAGACCGCAGGCGGGCGGCCCCCTCGGGGGGCAGCGCATTACACGAAGTGAAAAGCGTGGGGGCTCATGCCCGGCCGAACAGGCGCTTTAACCCCACCCACTGCTGCGACCAGAAGCCCTTGCCATAGTCACGGTTGGCTTCAACCTGGTCGCGGATGCCAGTCGGGTCATAACGCTGCTCAAAATTGGCTGTGCCAAACAGCACATCCCACCAAGGCAGCAACACGCCAAAGTTATGCCCTCCCAGCACGGTGCGTTCAGCCTTCACCGTCTCATGCCCAATCCCGATGCTGTGATGCAGGCGGTGAAAGCGCGGGCTGACCCACAGGCGTTCGCCGATGCGGCCGAACCACAGGCGCACGTTGGCGTGCTGAAAGCTTTCGCTGAGCTGGGTGAAGGCGACGATGGCGACAAACTGGCCGGGCGGCACACCGATGAGCTGGGCCACCAGCACGACGATGGTGTCGACCAGGATATCGTCGAGCAGGTGGTTGCGGTTATCGCTCCACATCGTCATTTGCCGCTGCGCATGGTGCAGCGAATGCAGGCGCCACCACCATTCGATCTGGTGCTGGCCGCGATGCGTCCAGTACGCCACGAAGTCGAACACGACGAGGTAAATCAGCAGGCTGACGACCGCGTGGTCAGTGATGCCGGGCCAGAGCTGGTCGAGGTGAAAGGTGCCGTAGCCGGCGGTGCGCAGCGCGCCGAAGGCTTCGTCAAACCAGGGGTCCAGCGTGAAGAACAGCGCGATGCGAAAAAAGCCCAGCCGGTGGATCAGCGTGTACAGCACATCGGTGCGAATGGTGGCGCGGTCGGTCACAGGCTCGACCGGCCGCCAGCGCTGCAGCGGGCCGATGATGGCCAGCAAAATCAGCACCTGCAGCACGCCCACCATGAACCAGGCCGTGGCGTCGTAGCCGTCTTCGAGCAGGTTGCCCATGCCCAGTGCAAACATGGCCGGCTGCACGGCCGCCTCAAACAGCCACTGCTGCACCGTTGAAAAAATATCGCTGAACCAGTCCATGGTCTTTATTTTGCAGGCCTGGTTGGCGCGGAGCCGGCTTGCGCGTCAATCCACGCCTTGTACTGGGGGTGTTCGCGCAACGTCTGAAAACAAAAGCCGCGCGCCTGCAGGCCGGTGATCAGCGGCTCCAGCACCGTGGGCGCCCACGGGTCCTTGCGCGACCAGATGCCCAGGTGCGCCAGCAGGATGTCGCCGGAGCGCACATCGCGCAGCGCCTTCTTCAGCAAAAAATCGTTGGGGTACTTGTCGCTCGCCAGTTCGTCGCCCAAAAAGCCTGCTGGCGACCAGCCCACGTGCTCATAACCACACGACTTGGCTGCCGCCAGCAGCGCAGGCGAAGTCTTTCCGCCCGGCGCCCTGAAGAGCGGCAGCGTTTTTTTGCCGGTGATGGCCTCCAGCCGCCTGGCGGATTTGCCGATCTCTTCGCAATACTGCGCGGCCGACCAGGTGAAGTCTTTGCCATCCATCGGCCCCGCCGAGGGCCGCATTTTGAACTGCGGCTGCGCGCCCTGCGCAGCCGGCGCATCACCGCGCCAGTAAACATGGTCCCAGGTGTGAGAAGCAAACTCATGCCCCTCGGCCGCCCGTGCTTTCCACCAGGGAGCCCAGTGCGCGCCAAGGCTGCCGTCACCTTCCTGCGTGCGTTCATTGGCCGCAAAAAACGTCACCTTGACGTGGTACTTGTTGAGGATGTCGGCCATCAACGGCGCAACCGCCATGTGGCCGGTGTCCAGTGTCAGGTAGACGGGTTTGCAGGCGGCGGCTGCCGGCTGCACGGCGCCTTGCGCAACGCTTTTCGCATCTTTTGTGCCTGCAGCCCAGGCAGGACATGCGCTAGCAGCTATTAAAACAATAGCAATCAGCCAGGTTGAGCGGGCTTGCCCCGCTCGCTCAGCGGGGCGCGTGATCCAAAGTCCAGACGCCATGAGGACTCTTTCCAACATTGACCTGGCGCACGATTTTGCGCGTCGCCACGTCGATCACCGTCAGCTTGCGCGCCCAGCGCGAGGTGACCAGAATCTGCTTGCCGTCGCGGCTCACGTCGATGCAGTCGGGGCCGCCAGGTGCGGGGTAGTTGTCGACGACCTCAAGCGTTTGCAGATCGATCTTGCTGATGCTGTTGGCCACGCGGTTGCTGACCAGCACATGGCGCTTGTCGCCAAAGGCGCGGAAGGCATGCGCGCCGGCGCCGGTCTTGATGACCTTGGTGCGCAGCGGCTGTGCGCCGCTCACGTCGTACACCTCGACACCATCGCCGCCTGTGAGTCCCACCAGCATGAACTTGTCATCAGCCGTGCCGTACACGTCGGCCGGAATAGAGCCGGTCTTGGTGCGCCACTTGATGGTCTGTGTGGCCAGGTCGACGGCGATCAGTTCGTCGCTGTCCTGCATGGTCGAATAAATCGTGCTGCTTTTGCTGTCTATCCACAAATGGCTGGGCGTCTTGCCGGTGGCCACGCGTTTGGCCAGCGTGATGTCTTTGCCGTCCCACTTGTAGATGTCGATATGGTTCAGGCGGTTGGCGGCCGTGACGAACCATTTCATGTCGGGCGAAAACCGCAGCTGGTACGGATCAATAATGCCGCGCACGGTGCGCTGCACTTCGGCGGTTTTGGGGTCGATAAAGGTCAGCGAGTCCGACAGCGCGTTGGCGACGATGACCGATTTTTCGTCGGGCGTGAGGTAAAGATGGTGCGGCTGCTTGCCGGTAGCGATGCGCCGGGTTTCCGTCCAGGTGGCCGGGTTGATCACGCTGACGCTGTCGTCCAGCGAATTGAGCACAAAGACGGGCGTTGTGATGCCGGAAGCGGAAGCCGATGGCGCCGGGGCCGCCGTCTGGGCGGTGGCCGGCAAACACATCATCAACAAACCTGTAAGGGCGCACAGCCGGACGGCTGCCAAGTGGGCGGAAACATTCACAAAAACGGTCTTTCTACGTGCAGCCGCTTAGTGTAGCGGCGCAGGGTTGCTGCAACACCCGAAAAGCCCCGTAAATACCAGCCATTCCGGGCGATTTCCGGCCTCTGCAACACCCCAATGCGCTAAATACCCGATCCGTTTACATCCTTTACGATGCTGCGATGAACCTGACGACCGAGTTGGTAGAGATCAAGGGCGTGCGGCTGGAGACACAGCGCATTGCCGGGCGGGCCGACCTGGCCCCCATCGTTTTCCTGCACGAAGGCCTGGGCTCCGTCGCCTTGTGGACGCAGCGCGGCATCAGCTGGCCCCAGGCCGTGTGTGCCGCCACCGGCGGCGCGGGCCTGGTGTATTCGCGGCGTGGCTACGGCCAGTCAGACCCGGTGCGCGATGTGCGCGGCGAACCGGGCGAATCGGGCAACCAGCGCACCGGGCGGCTGTTGCCCGACTACATGCATCGCGAAGCCTGGGACGTGTTGCCCGCCCTGCTGGAAACCCTGCAGATCAGCAAGCCGGTATTGCTGGGCCATTCAGACGGGGCGACCATCGCCCTGCTCCACGCCAGCCGTCACCCGGTGGCGGCCTGCATCGCCATGGCGCCGCATGTGCTGGTGGAAGACATTGCCGTGCAGGCGATTGCCGAAGCCAGGACAGCCTTTGAATCAGGGGGACTGCGTGAGCGTCTGGCGCGCTACCACGCCGATGTGGACGTGGCCTTCTGGCAATGGAACGACGTCTGGCTGTCGCAAAGCTTTCGCAGTTTTGACATCCGCGAGGATTGCCGCCGCATCACCGCCCCACTGTTGCTTATCCAGGGCCTGGACGACGAGTACGGCACGATGCGGCAGCTCGATGAAATCGCCCTGGCGGCGCCCCATGCGCAGCAGCTGCGGCTGGCGGCCTGCGGGCATTCACCGCAGCGTGATCAGGCGGAAAAGACAACGCAGGCTATCGCCAGCTTTCTCAAAACCCTGGGCTGAAGCAACCAAACCGGCGTCTATTGCTATATTTTTAATAGCTACGAGCCAAGACAGTTATTGGGCTACAGCCCGATTTCGCTTAAAAACCGTTCTCAGCCCTGGCGGGCACCCAATGCGTCAGGCCGCCTTGACCTCGACGTGATACGCCGCCCAGGGGCACCAGGCAAAGCGCTCGGGCAGCGGCTTGGCCATCACGTCGGCAAAACGGTCGGCGTCATACACCGCCCACAGGGGGCCCAGGCCGCCCAGCGACAGCGGCTGGCCGTCAATGTGGGTGGCGATGATGGGCCGGTATTTGCGCAGGTCGGCCGCGGTGATCTGGGCCGCATAGCCGTCGATGGCGCGCACGAAGAAGGCCATGCCGTCCTTGACCGTCACACCGGCGGCCTTAAGCACGTCGGCCAGCAGCGGGCCCTTGAGCGCGTGGGGCTGGCTGTCGTACTCCAGGGTGGGCTTGATGGTGACGGCCGGCAGCGCGGCGATGGCGGCAAAGTCAAAGGCATGGGCCTTGTCGAAGCCGACTTTCTGCTTGGCCAGCAGCTGGTCGAGCTTCGGGTCCAGCGCGCCGCGGTTGCCCGCGCCAATCAGGCCGCTCACCGTCAGCAGCACCGGGCCGCGCGCGGCCTTGGGGGCGTGCTGCGCCAGGGCCATCGATGGCGCGGCTACCGCGCCGACGGCGGCGGCACCCAGGAATTGACGGCGTTGGTTCGTGCTTCGTAGGTTCATGCGTCCTCCGGTTGATGGTTTTGAGTTGAAGTTTGGGTTAGGCTTTTTTGGCCGGCGTGGCGGAGATGCTGGCCATGTCTTCAGCCGTCAGCCAGCGCCAGCCGCCGGGCTTCAGGTCGGGCGGCAAGTCCAGCGTGCCGATGCGTGAGCGGTGCAGGCCGGCCACCTCTTCGACCCGGTTGCCGACCGCTGCGATCATGCGTTTGACCTGGTGGTATTTGCCTTCTGTCAGCGTCAGACTGAGCTGGTTCTCGCCGGTTTTTTCGCAGGCGGCGGCGCGCACGGGCTTGGGGTCGTCGTCCAGCACCACGCCGGCCAGCAGTTTGGCGATCTGTTTGTCATCCACCGGGTGCTTGGCGCGCACTTCGTACACCTTGGGCACATGGTGCTTGGGCGAGCTCATGCGGTGGATAAATTGGCCGTCGTCCGACAGCAGCAAGAGACCTGTCGTGTCCTGGTCCAGCCGCCCCACCGCCTGCACACCGGCTGCCGCGCCGCCGCCACGCTGGCGTATGGGCGCCGGCAGCAGCGTGTAGATGCTGGGGTAGGTGCTGGGCTTTTGTGAGCACTCGTAACCCGCCGGTTTGTGCAGCATCAGGTAGGCCTTTTCGTGGTACTCCCACGCCGTACCCTGCACCGTGAAATGCAGGCCTTCCGCTATAAATTCCATAGCTGGATCCGTACACGGGACGCCGGCTACAGCCACAAAACCCTGTTGAACGAGTCCCGCGCACACGCGCCGCGTGCCAAAGCCCTGGGAAAAGAGAATTTCTTGTAGTTGCATGCTTGCCATGGGTCTTATTGTCGCCGGAGGCAGCGACGGGCAGGAAGCCGGGGAAACTGCAGGCCACATGGCCAGAATTGCCACTTTGGCCGTTTCAAGCCACACCGGCCACCTGTGCGGCGTTTTCAGCCATGC
>JAJKJM010000112.1 GCA_021153985.1 Polaromonas sp. | reverse complement strand
GAGGACCTTGTCGGTCGCGTCAATCACAAACCACTCGTGCGTCACGTCAGCGGGTTTTGCGCTGAACGTTTTCATGAGTTTTCTTTCGAAAAATGGTTTGTCGGGTTCTTTTCTGCGGTCGGTGTTCTTCTGATGAGAACCTCTTAGGCAGTATGGTTTGATCTCCGCCGCGGAACCACAAGGCGCTGCAGAGCCCACGATTATATGAAAAATCAAGGACTTGCGTCAATATTCAGGCCGTTTTGAGCCATTTCCGGGGCATTTCACCCCGTCAAGAACGTAAGATAGCCCCATGTTTTCCTATCGCCACGCCTTCCACGCAGGCAACCACGCCGACGTGCTCAAGCACACCACGCTGATCGCGTTGATGAAGTACCTGACCCAGAAAGACACGGCCCTGACCGTGATCGACACCCATGCGGGCGCGGGCCTGTACCGGCTCGACGGCGATTACACCGAAACCAGCGGCGAGGCCCAGGAAGGTATTTTCAGGCTGCTTTCGCCACAGAATTCTGAACCAACAGCGGCTCCAGCCCAAGCGCAACGTGGGCAGGCAGCTACTAAAACTGTAGCAAAATCCGCCGCCAAACCGGCCGCAACGCCGGCCGGCTGGGCACCCGCCTTGCAGGATTACATCGACCTGCTGCGCGGCCTGAATCCGCAGTTCGCCGAAACCGGCGACCTGGCCCACCTGAAGATCTACCCCGGCTCGCCATTTATCGAACAGCAATTCCTCAGCGGGCGCGACAAGCTCAAGCTGTTTGAGCTGCACCCGACCGATTTCAAGTCGCTTTCCGGCAACATTGAGCAGCTGGGCGTCGGCCGCCAGGTGGCCGTGGCCCGCGAAGACGGCTTTGAAGCCCTGAAAACCTTTTTGCCGCCGCCGGCCCGCCGCGCGATGGTGCTGTGCGACCCCAGCTATGAAATGAAGAGCGACTACGGCCGCGTAGCCACCTGCATGGCGGACGCCCTCAAGCGCTTTGCCACGGGCACCTATGTCGTCTGGTACCCCATCATTCCCCGGCCCGAAGCCCACGATTTGCCGCGCAAGCTCAAAACCTTGGCGGTCAAGAGCAGCAGGAGCTGGCTAAACGCCGCGTTAACTGTCAAATCCAGCAAATTAACAACAGATGACAGCGGCGATGTGGTTCGCCCTGGCCTTCCCGCCAGCGGCATGTTTGTCATCAACCCGCCCCATACGCTCAAAGCCGAACTGCAGGCGGCGTTGCCGCAAATGGTCGCGCTACTGGGGCAAGACCGCAACGCCGGCTTCACGCTGGAACACGGCGGCTGAGTTTCGCAGCCGGCGCAGCGGTGCTGGCGCATACGCTCTAGGCAGGTTTGCGCTTGTCTGCGTTTATGTTTTCCTGTCTTTACCGCCGCAGTGAGTTGTGGCAAGGTTGCCTCAACCCTTTGCGGCACCTTGCATATCACACCCGATTCATCCCACCGGCGCCTCAACGACCTCATGCCCGCCCAGGCTCAAACCATCTCTCCAGCCACCGCAGACCCGGCAGGCCGCGTGCTGCCTGCAGGCGAACCATCGCTCGGGGATGAAATGACGGCGCAGGAGATGGAAGCGGAAATCGCCCGGCAGGTCGCGCTGCGCACCCATGAGATGAGCGCCTCGCTGGCGCGCTACCAGACCATGGTCGACCTGGCGACCGAAAACATCTGCGTGGGCCAGGGCGGCCGGCTGCGCTTTGCCAATCCGCCGTGCCTGGCTCTGCTGGGCACAGAAGCCGCCACCATGGCCGACAGGCTCATGATCGAGTTCATCCATCCGGACGATCGCGAGTTTGTTTCCGGCAAGCACAAGCTGCGCGCCGCCGGCAACGTCGTGCCGGCCTTTGAGGCGCGATACCAGCGCGACGACGGCACGATTTCCTGGGTGGAAATCAACGGCGTGCTGGTGGACTGGGAAGGTGCACCGGCGGACCTCTTTTTCCTGAAGGACGTGACCGAGCGCAAAAAACTCGAAGCCCTGACCCGCTCCGCCGCCGAGCGCTACCGGGCAGTCGTGGAAAACGTCAACGACGTCATCCTGGTGGTGCAAAAAGGCGTCGTGCGCTTTTCCAACACCAGCGCCCAGGCCATGTTCGGCCTGACAGTCACCGGGATGCCTTCACTGCACCTCATCCACCCGGACGACCGCCCCACGGTGCAGCGCCAGCGCGAGCTGATGCAGACGGGCACGCTGGTCAACGCCTACGAGGCCCGCTTCATCACGCCGCCGCGCGAAACGATGACGCCTGATCTGCGTACCGGCTGGGCCAGCATCTACGGCACGCGCATCGAATGGGACGGCGAGCCCGCGTTGCTGGTGCTGATGTCCGACATCAGCGAGCGCCGCCGCCTCGATGAAGAGCTCAAGAGCGCACTGACGCAGCGCGAAGCCATTCTGGAAACCACCGCCGTCGGCGTCACCTTCCTCAAGGGCCGGCGCCACCAGTGGCTGAACCGCACGCTGGCCAACATGCTGGGCTACAGCCCGGCCGAGTTGCTGGGCCAGGAAACGCGTGTGCATTACCCCAATGACGAAGATTTCGAACGCATAGGCGCCATTGCCTATGCACAGATCACGCAAACCGGTTTGTTCTCGGCCGAGGCGCGCATGCGCCGCAAAAACGGCGAGCTGATCTGGGTGCAGCTGGACGGCTCGGCGCTGGACCGCAGCCTGCCTGAAGAGGGCTCGGTATGGACCTACGTCGACATCACGCGCCGCAAAGAGGCCGATGAGGAAACCCGCCGCGCGCTGGTACGCGAACGCGAGCTGGGCGAACTCAAGACCCGCTTTGTCTCGATGGCCTCGCATGAGTTCCGCACGCCGCTGGCGACGATTCTCTCGTCGGCGGAGCTGATCGAGCACTACGGCGAAAAGATCACCCACAGCGAGCGCCAGGACATCATGGCCGACCTGGTGGTGGCGGTAAAGCGCATGCAGGGCATGCTGGAAGACATGCTCACCGTCGGCCAGGCCGATGCCGGCAAGCTCAGGCTGCAGGCGAAGCCGCTGGACATCGCCGCGCTGTGCCGCAAGCTCGTGACCGAGATGCATACCAGCGACGCCGGCCAGCACGCGATTGAATTCGAAGCGCCCGCCGGCCACAGCGCGTTTTCGCAATGGGTGATGCTCGACGAACGGCTGATCCGGCACATCACCAGCAACCTGCTGGCCAACGCCTGCAAATATTCGCCCGCCGGCAGCGTGGTCGTGTTGACGCTGGACCGCCTGCAAACCCCGGCCGGCGACCAATTGATCCTGCAAGTCAGCGACGAAGGCATCGGCATCCCCACGGCAGACCTGCCGCGCCTCTTCGAGAGCTTTCACCGGGGCTCCAATGTGGGCAACCGGCAGGGCTCCGGGCTGGGCCTGTCCATCGTCAAACACGCCGTCGACCTGCACCACGGCAAAATCGAGGTGGCAAGCCTGCCCGGAGCCGGCACCCGGTTCACCGTCAGCCTGCCCCTTTCCTGAGGACCTTCATGACTCTGATATTGATCGTTGAAGACGACGACGCCATCCGCAACAACATCGTGCGCCTGCTCAAGCTGGAAGGCTTTGAGACGGCCGCCGCGCCGGACGGCCGGCAGGGCCTGGAGCTCGCGCGCAGCGGGCGCCCCGACCTCATCATCTCCGACGTCGGCATGCCCGGCATGAACGGCTTTGAGTTGCTGGACGCCGTGCGCGCCGACCGCGCGCTGGTCAACACCCCCTTCATGCTGCTAACCGCCCTGGACGACCGCGAAAGCATGCGCCGCGGCATGACGGCCGGCGCCGACGATTACCTCTCCAAGCCCTTCAATCGCGCCGAGCTGCTGGACGCCGTCAACGCCCAGCTCAAGAAAAAAGCCCGGGTGCGCGAGGCCATCGACTCCGGCGTGGCTGCCGGCGAAGAGCGCCTGCGCGCCGCCTTTGCCAGCCGCATCGGCGGCGGCCGGCCCGCCCAGGTGCCGATTGAAGTCATTCCGCCCAGCGCCGAGACCGAAGAGCTCTCCGGCGCCACCGTGCTGGTCGCCAGCATCCGCAACTTCACCTCGCTGGCTGAAAAGCTCAACGCCGCTGAAGTCTCGCAATTGCTGACCGAGTATTTCGAGCGAACCTCCGAACCCGTACTGAAAAACAGCGGACGCCACATCAAGTTCATCGGCGACGGCCTGATGGCGGTGTTCTCCGACACCACCACCGGCTCGCCCCTGCCGGCGTCCCGCCGCGCCGTCTCTGCGGCTCTGGCCATGGCGCTGGCAACCCATGAATTCCGCGACTGGCTCGACCTGCACTTCGGCGAGCGCGCCCTGCCGCCCTTTGCCATGGGCGTGGGCATCCACAGCGGGGCCGTCACGCTGTGCCAGCTCGGCGCACAGCAAACCCGCGAACTCACTCCCGTCGGCGAAACCGTGACCCTGGCTGCGCGCCTTGAAAGCGCGTCCGAAGAAATGGGCTGGACAGTGATGGCCAGCGAGCACACGCTGGGGCAGGCCGGCGCCGGCATCCAGACGGGCACCCACACCTCGCTGGTGGTGCCAGGCAAAAATCTCGCCATCGATGTGGCGGAGGTGACGGGCCTGGTCACCACCATGGAAGACAAGATCCACGGCATGGCCAGCCTGACCGAACGTGCCGGCGAGATCAGCGACGCGGTGCGGGCCAACTCCGACATCACGGCGCGGGCCGTCAAGGGTGCGCTGGACTCCAAGCTGTCGGCGCTCAAGGACCTGCGCTTTGACGCCAACACCGAGCCGGTGCGCCTGAAGGGCTACCGCATCACGCGCAAGATAGGCGCCGGCGGCATGACCGAGGTCTACCTCAGCGAGCGCGAATCCGACGGCCTGCCCATCGTGCTCAAGGTGCTCGATTCACGCGGGCAGGAGGCCTCGGAGCACCTGGTGCGCTTCATCCAGGAGTACGCCCTGCTCTGCAAGATCGACCACCCGCACGTCATCAAGATTTATGACCAGGGCTTCACCGACGAGCACGCCTACATCGCGATGGAGTATTTTGAATGCGGCGACCTGCGCGGCCTCTTCGGGCCCAAGCTGGCGCGCGAGCAGGCCGTCACGGCGGTACGGCAGATTGCGGAGGCCCTGTCCGCCATTCACGAACACGGCATCGTCCACCGCGACATCAAGCCCGAAAACGTCATGCTGCGCGCCGACGGCAGCGTGGCCCTGGCCGACTTCGGCATTGCCAAGTCGATGCTGCAAGCCCAGAACATGGGCTTGACACAAACCCACCACGGCGATGTGGTGGGTACGCCCTATTACATGAGCCCCGAACAGGCCACTGGCCGCAAGGTCACGGCGCAGTCCGACCTCTACAGCCTGGGCGTGATGTTCTTTGAAATGCTGGCCCATCGGCGGCCTTACATCGCCGAGTCGCTTGAGCTACTGCTGGCTAAACACCTGAACGCCGAAACCCCGGCCCTGCCGCCCGAACATGTTGTGATGCAAGGCATCGTCAACAAGCTCATGGCCAAGAACCCGGATCACCGGTATGAGTCCGCAGCGGCTTTCCTGGAAGACCTGGCCATAGTCGCGCCACCGCCACCCGAAATCAGTTTGTAAAACCCGTCGAATTTATGCATCAAATCGGCCTCCAGCCCAGGCGGATCATGCGCAGGCAGCTACCAATTTGATAGCGATCATCTGCGCACGGTGATCTTTATCTGCGTAATCTGCTTCATCTGTGGATAGAGATTTATCCGCAGATTACGCAGATTTACGCAGATTGAAGACAGGGCCAGGGCGGTATTTCTGCGTGAGGCCAATGAGCTATGGCTAATATTTCAGGGCGGTGCTCTTGCCCCAGAAAACGCGATACGCGAATACTGTGTAGCCAATGATCATGGGCAACACCACCAGCGCACCCACCAGGATCACACCCATCGCCGCCGGCGCGCTGGCCGCCTGCCAGATGGTGAGCCTGTCGATCACCAGCCACGGAAAGAGGCTGTATGCCAGGCCGTAGAAGGCCAGCAAGAACACACCGACCGTCGCGCCGAAGGGCACCCAGGCGCCGTATTCATTGCCCTGCCCCAGCCGCACTGGCAGGCGCTGCAGGCTGCGAAAGATCACACCGAACAACACCGCCGTGGCCGCGGGGATCGGCAGCAGCAACACGATGTTGGGGAAAGAAAACCACTTGGCAAAAATCGTCGGGCTGACCAGCGGCGTGGCGATGGAGATGGCCGCCACGCCGGCCATGGTGAACCACAGGCTGGCACGCGCCCAGCGCACCGCGCGCAGCTGCAGCTCGCCTTCAGACTTGATGATGAGCCAGCCAGCGCCCAGCAGGCAGTAGGCCGCCACCAGCGCGGCGCCGATCACGGCGTTGAACACAATCGTCCACCAGTCCGAGGCAAAGCCGGTGATGAGCGAGCCCAGCATGTAGCCCTGCGACCAGCTGGCCAGCAAAGAGCCGGTGTAAAACATGCGGTTCCACAGCGGCTTGTGGCTGGCGCGCGCCTTCACGCGGAAGTCAAACGCCACGCCACGCAGCGTGAGGCCGATCAGCATGAAGGCCACCGGCAGATACAGCGCGCCCAGAATGACGCCATGCGCCATCGGGAACACCGTCAGCAAAATACCCACGCCCAGCACCAGCCAGGTTTCATTGGCGTCCCAGAAGGGGCCGATGCTGGCGATCATGGTGTCTTTGTCGTCGTCGCTGGCGCGGCGCATCAGCACGCCAACACCCAGGTCGTAGCCGTCCAGGATCACATAGGCCAGCATCGCCAGGCCCATCACCACCAGGAAGACGATGGGCATCCAGCCGGCGGCTTGCGTCAGGTCGGGGGCAAGATCAAGCATTGGGAGCTCCTTCCTTTTCGGGGTAATTCACGACGTTGAGTTCCTTCTCGGTGTCGCCCGCGGTTTCATCACCAAAGGGCTTGTCGGCGTGCTTGCGGTGGCGCGCCAGGTAGAACACCACCGAAACATACGACACCAGCAGAACCGCATACAGCGTCAGGTACATCGTCAATGTGAGCGCGATGCGTGGCGCCGGCACCTTGGAGGCCGCGTCGGCCGCCGTCAGTACGCCCGTCACCAGCCAGGGCTGCCGGCCGATCTCGGTCACGTACCAACCGGCGACCAGTGCGATCCAGCCGGCAAAGGTCATGGCCACCAGCAGCCGTGCATGCCATACCGTGAGTTGGCGCGAAGGGTCCTTCTTCCAGGGTGCCAACCGAAGCACGCTGGCCCAGCTCACCAGCAGCATCAGCATGCCCACGCCCACCATGATGCGGAAGGCCCAGAACACCGGCGCCACCGGCGGGTGCTTGCCTTCAAACTCGTCCAGACCCTTGACTTCACCGTCGAGCGAGTGCGTGAGGTACAGCGAAGCGAGTTTGGGAACCGCAATCTCATAGCGGTTCTCTTTGGCCTTCTCGTCGGGCAAGGCAAACAACACGGCCGGCACGCCCTTTTCGGTTTTCCAGATACCTTCCATCGCGGCCAGCTTGGCCGGCTGGTGCTCCAGCGTATTCAGTCCATGCAGGTCGCCTGCGATGATCTGCAGCGGAATCAGCATGGCGGCCATGTAGATGCCCGTCTTCAGGCTGGCGATGACCTCCGCGCTGCGGTCGTCGCGCAGCCAGCGATAAGCCGAAATACCCGCCACCAGAAAAGCGACCGTCAGGCCCGAGGCCAGCAGCATGTGCGTCAAGCGGTAAGGGAAGGACGGGTTGAAGATGACCTGCAGCCAGCTCGTCACATGCGCCTGGCCGTTGATCATTTCAAAGCCCGCGGGCGTCTGCATCCACGAGTTGAGCGCCAGGATCCAGAAGGCCGACAGCGTGGTGCCGCCCGCCACCAGCAGCGTCGCCGTGGTGTGCATGGCCTCGCTCACGCGTTCACGTGCGAACAGCATCACGCCCAGCATGGTGGCCTCTAAAAAGAAGGCGGTCAGTACTTCGTACGCCAGCAGCGGCCCGGCGATGTTGCCGACCTTTTGCATATAACCGGGCCAGTTGGTGCCGAACTGAAAGCTCATGGTGATGCCGCTGACCACGCCCAGCGCAAAGGTGAGCGCAAAAATCTTCACCCAGAACTGGTAGGCGTCCATCCAGAAGGGGTCCTGGCTTTTGACGAAGCGCAGCTTGAAGTACAGCAGCACCCAGCCCAGCGAGATGCTGATGGTCGGGAACAGGATATGAAAAGTAATGTTGGCCGCAAACTGGAGGCGAGCCAAGAGGAATGCGTCAAGTCCGTCCATCATCAACTCCTGTTGTCATCGGGAAGGCTGGCAGGCTGGGCTGCGGGCTCGGGCGCGTCG
>JAJKJM010000111.1 GCA_021153985.1 Polaromonas sp. | reverse complement strand
CTCCCCAACTTGCCGGCGCCGCTGGATGCGCTCGCCGGCATCATCCTGGCGCGCGGCTGGTCGCTGGCTGACAAGCTCTCGATGCTCAAGGTCGCGGTGGGCTGGCAGCTCAAAAAATTCCAGTGCGAGCCCGGCCAGTCGGTGACAGATTTGTGCCGGGGCCTTTCACCCGGCGCCATGGCCTCGCTGATTGAGCCCTTGTGTGTGTCGGCCCTCAACACGCCGGCTGATCGCGCCAGCGGCCAGGTGTTCCTGCGCGTGATGCACGACTCCCTCTTTTCTGAAAGCGGCGGCTCCAACCTGCTGCTGCCCCGCACTGACCTCAGCGCATTGCTGCCGGACGCCGCGCTGGCCTGGCTGGCCGCACAAGGCGGTACGCCGCGGCTGGGCGCGCGCGTGCAGTCCGTCGCACCGGCCGGCTCCGGGTGGGTGGTGAGCACCGATGTCAGCGCGGCGTTTGACTGTGTGGTGCTGGCCTGCCCGCCACAGGAGGCGGCACGGCTGGTCGAAGGCAGCGGCGTGGCCGCGGCGGATTGGCTTACGCAAGCACACAGCCTGCAGCATGAGGCCTTGACGACGGTCTACGCCTGGGCGCCGGAAGCACGGCTTGAGCAGCCCATGCTGGCACTGCCCGCCGAGCCCGGCGAGCCTGCGCAATTTGTGTTTGACCGCGGACAGCTCGGTGGGCCGGCCGGCCTGCTGGCCTTTGTGATCAGCGCCAGCACCGGTGACGGTGCCACGCTGACTGCGCAGGTGCTGACGCAGGCAAAAGCGCAGCTCTGGCATCTGGGGATGGGGCCGCTGGAGGCGGTGCAAACCATTGTCGAAAAGCGCGCCACCTTTGCCTGCACGCCCGGCTTGCAACGCCCGGGCGCCGATGTGGCGCCCGGCCTCTGGGCTTGCGGTGACTACATTGACGGACCCTACCCCGCCACATTGGAAGGTGCTGTGCGTTCAGGGCTGGAAGCGGCGCGGCGTTTGCATTGAGTTTGGCGTCGCTATCAAATAGATAGCTTCCTGCCAAGGCGGCGCTTGGGCTTCAGGCACTTTTTGCCAATAATCTCACCGTGCGATAGGCCGGGCGCGAGAGGCAGCGCTTGAGCCATTCATCGACGCGCGGGCATTGCGCCATCAGGCTGGCGGCGCCCTGCACCCAGGCCAGCACCGAGGCCACGCAGATGTCGGCCGCGGTGAAGCGCTCGCTGGCCAGGTAGGGGCGGCCCTGAAGGTGTTGATCCAGCACACGCAGCGGTATCAAGAGATGCCGCTCGGCATCGTCGGCCAGCTGGGGCTTGCGACGATCCGCCGGCATCATGATGCGGTGCATTAAAAACGCCAGCGCGTCTTTTTCGCATTCAGTCACGACCCAGAAACTCCAGCGAAGGATCTCGGCCTGCTCCGCATGATTTTGCGCGGCGAGCAAAGGCGCATCGGGCGTCTTGAAACGCTCGGCCAGGTAAAGCACGCAGGCCATGGACTCCCACACCAGCACGCCATCGTCGTCCACCACCGGGATGCGGCCGTTCGGGTTGATGGCCAGAAATTCGGGCGTGCGCGTGGCGCCGCTTGCGTAGGGCAAGGGGATATGTTCATGGGCCAGGCCCATCTCGTGGGCCACCCAGAGCGGGCGCGCTGCGCGGGAAGCGGCTGTGCCGTAAATCTTGACCGTCATGGGAAGCCCTTTATGAAAAGACCTTGAGCGATTTCAACGCGGGAACAAATCACACAGTTCGGTCAGCGTGGCCACCGTCTCATGCGGCACCGCCGGGTGGGCCCACAGCTGGTCGGAGCGGTTGACCCAGACCGTCTGCATGCCGCAGTTGAGCGCGCCCAGGACATCGAGCGTCGCATCGTCGCCCACGTGCAGCACCTCAGTCGGCTGCACGTCGACCGCGCCCGCAGCCGCATGGAAGATGCGCGGGTCAGGCTTGCCAACGCCAAACTGCTGGGCGCTGATGCTGGCCTTGAAATAGCTGTCGATGCCGATGCGCTTGATGTCGGCATTGCCGTTGGACACCGCCACCAAGGGATAGCGGACGGACAAAAACTCCAGCGCCAGCACCGCGTCTTCAAACAGCGTGACCTTGTTGCGCGCCTCGAAAAAAACATCGAAAGCCGCCTCGGCCAGCAGAGGGTCTTCACGCGAACGGTAGAGCGCCAGCCTGATCGCCTCGCGGCGTATGGCGCTCAGGTTGTATTTGAGTTCGGGGCGCGAGCGGGTCACGTGCTCGCGGATCTCATGCCGTGCGGCGGGGTTTGAAAACAGCGCCGCGGTCATCGGCGCATGCTGGCTGAGCCAATCGTCCAGTGCTTTTTCGGCTTTTTCTATGGCGGGCCAGATCGGCCACAAGGTGTCATCGAGATCCAGCGTGATAGCTTTGATGGTGGTCAGGTCAAGCATGCATAGTAAAAGGCAAATGGATAAGGGAGAATAACCCATGTCTTTTCGTCCCCGCTTCGCCCCAGAGCCCCCCTTTTCCCACGGCACGCCGCCAGCCGGCACGGCCTCATCCCCCACCGCCGTCCTGCTGTGCAACCTCGGCACACCCGACGAACCCACCGCGCCGGCGCTGCGCCGCTACCTCGCTGAATTCCTGAGTGACCCGCGCGTGGTTGAAATCCCCAAGCCCATCTGGTGGCTGATCCTGCACGGCATCATCCTGCGTGTGCGGCCCAAAAAGTCCGCCGCCAAGTACGCCAGTATCTGGATGAAGGAAGGCTCGCCGCTGCGCGTCTGGACGGAGAAGCAGGCCGTGATGTTGCGCGGCTACCTGGCGGTGCGCGGCCAGCCCGTCGATGTGCGTTACGCCATGCGCTATGGCAATCCCTCCATCGCATCGCAGCTTGACCAGCTCAAGGCCGACGGCGTCACAAAAATCCTCATCCTGCCGGCATACCCGCAGTACAGCGGCACCACCACCGCCAGCGTGTTCGATGCGGTCTACACCTGGGCCGCGCGCATCCGCCGCATCCCCGAGTTCCGCTTCGTCAACCACTACCACGACCATGCCGGCTACATCACCGCCCTGGCAGCGCGCGTGCGCGAGCACTGGCGCACGCATGGCCGCGCCGAGCAACTGGTCATGAGCTTTCACGGCGTGCCCGAACGCACACTGAAACTGGGCGACCCTTATCACTGCGAGTGCCACAAGACAGCCCGCCTGCTGGCGAGCCAGCTGGGCCTGGAGCCCGCGCAGTACAAGGTGACCTTCCAGTCGCGCTTTGGCAAGGCCAAATGGCTGCAGCCGTATACCGAACCCACACTGGTGGCGATGGCCCAGGCCGGCGTGAAGCGGGTCGATGTGATCTGCCCGGGCTTTACCGGCGACTGCCTGGAAACGCTGGAAGAAATCAATATGGAGGCGCGCGAAGCTTTCCTGCATGCGGGCGGCAAGGAGTTCAACTACATCCCTTGCCTGAACGACAGCCACGAGTGGATTGCCGCGCTGGCGGAGGTGGCGCAGCAACATCTGGCGGGCTGGCCGGTGCAAGCCGATGCGGTGGATGCTGCCAAGGCACGGGCCGAATCGCGCGAGCGGGCGCTAGCCCTGGGTGCGACTCAATAAGAGAAGAGGGAGAAGAGAGGGAAGAGAGGGAAGAGAATTTATCCGCAGATTTCGCAGATTTACGCAGATTGAAAACCTCATCTTCGGACTCAACACGTCGCGTTCGCATCTTCACAAGCTGGCCGCACAACTTTTCATCGTGCTGGTCTTCATCTGTGTAAATCTGCGTAATCTGCGGATAAAAATTCTTCTGCAGTTTCTTCTTGTGTCGAAGTTGATCAAATCTGAATTTATCCGCAGATTTCGCAGATTTCGCAGATTTACGCAGATTGAAAACCTCATCTTCGTACTCTCTTCGTACTCAACACGTCACATTCATATCTTCACAAGCCGGCCACATGACTTCATCTTGATGGTCTTCATCTGCGTAAATCTGCGTAATCTGCGGATAAAAATTCTTCTGCAGTTTCTTCTTGTGTCGAAGTTGATCAAATCTGAATTCATCCGCAGATTTCGCAGATTTACGCAGATTGAAAACCTCATCTTCGTACTCTCTTCGTACTCAACACGTCACATTCGTATCTTCACAAGCTGGGCACACGACTTCATCTTGATGGTCTTCATCTGCATAAATCTGCGGATAAAAATTCTTCTGCAGTTTCTGCAGATAAGTGCAGATTGAAAGCAAGACGTCTGCCGCCGCTCAAGCCTTCAGCTTGAGCAACTGCACCACCAATTGCGTGGTCTTGGTGTCGAAGTCGATGAAGTTCGCAAGGTCCGGCCCCGAAAGCCACGACTGCTCCCAATAGGCCTGCTTGAGGGTTTTCTTCCACAACTCATAGGCCAGTGAGGCCTTCACGGCCTCCACCATTTCGGCCTGCCGCGCCGCCGGCACGCCCTGGCCGGTGAACGCCGCGCGCCAATTGGTGATGTCCACATCAAGCCCCTGCTCGCGCACTGAACGCACGCCGTAGGTGGCTTTTTTGGACGACACGCCGATGGCGCGCAGTTTGCCGCTTGCCAGCTCCTGGCTGAAGGTGCCGTAACCGGACACACCGGCCACCGCCTTGCCGCCCATCACCGCATCCACCAGTTCGAAGTTGCGGACAAACGGCATGTACACCACGTCCTCCGGGCGGCTGCCCGCGGCCTTGCCCAGCAGGCCGGCGAACACATGGTCGGCACCACCGACAGCGCCTATGGCCATCGGTGTCTGTTTGGCGTTGGCGCGCAGGCGCTCCACCAGTTCGTTGATCGTCTTGATGGGCGAGGCGGCCGCCACTGCCACCACGGGGTAGTCGCTGATCAGCCGTGCCACGGGTTTGACTTTGGTGAGGTCGACGGGGGATTTTTGCAAGGCCAGCGAACCGAGCAGGTTGCTGTCGCCCATGAAGAAGGTGTTGGGATCGGCGTTGTACTTTTGCACATACCAGGCCAGCCCGGTCGTGCCGCCTCCGCCTTCCTTGTTCTCATACTCGATCTCGTCGGTGAGGCCCTGCCCCACCAGCGCATCTCCCAGCGCGCGACCTGCTTCGTCAAGCGCGGTGCGTGACATGGCGGGAATCACAATGCGCAGCTTGGGCGCGAGCTTCTTGGGTGCCGGCTGGGCCCAGGCCGGTGCCGACATGGCGCCCAATGTGCTTGCCCCCAAGCCGGCGAAACCGCCGAGAACCGTGCGTCGTTGGATCATCATGTTCCCTCCTGATGCGGTGTGGCATGCAATACCGCAACCCATGGTAGTTGTACTTCTCAGGCCCTGGATAGGTGTTTCATCCAGTACCTGAGTTGCTCAACACAGCGCAGCATTTTTCATGCCACAGGGAAAGTGCGGGCATCAGCGAGCCCGCGCGGAGGTAGACAGGCCCTAGCCTCAGGCCTCAGGCCTTGAGTTTGAGCAAATGCACCATGACCCGCGAGGTGGTCAGGTCAAAGTCGATAAAACTCGCCAGGCTGGGGCCGGACAGCAACGACGACTCCCAGTGGTTTTGCTTCAAGGTTTTTTGCCACGACTCATGGCCGGTGGCGGCTTTCACGGCCTCCAGCATTTCTGCCTGGCGCGCTTCGTTCACGTTCTGGCCGGTAAACACGCCACGCCAGTTGGCCATGTCAACGTCCACCCCTTGCTCACGGATGGCGGGAATGCCGAACACCGTGCGCTTGGATGACACGCCGATGGCGCGCAGCTTGCCGCTGGCCAGTTCGTCGGCAAACTCGCTGTAGCCCGAGATGCCGGCCGCGGCCTTGCCGGCGAGCACGGCCTGCACCACTTCGGCGCCGCCCGCAAAAGGCAGATACACCAGCTCTTCCGGCTTGCTGCCGGCCGCTCGCGTAAACACGCCGGCAAATACATGGTCCACCCCACCCGCGGAGCCGCCGGCGATGGGCACATCTTTGGGATTGGCGCGCATGCGCCCGGCCAGGTCGGCAATGGTGCGCACCGGCGAGTTGGCGGCGACCACCACCACGAGGTAGTCACTGGTCAGGCGCGCGATGGGCCGGATACGGGTCATGTCGACGGCCGGCTTTTGCAGCGCAACCGCCCCCACCATGACCATGCCGCCCATCAGCAAGGTGTTGGGGTCGGCGCTGTATTTCTCGGCGTAATAAGCCAGGCCGATGGTGCCGCCCTTGCCGCCCTTGTTTTCATACTCGATCTCGTCCGTCGCACCGGCGCCCACCAGCGCCGCACCCAGCGCGCGGCCGGTCTGGTCCCAACCGCCACCCGCGTTGGCCGGAATCACGATGCGCAATTTGGGCGCGAGTTTGGCCGCCTTGCCTTTAGCCGGTGCAGCGGCGGCCGGCGCCTTGGCCGTCTGCGCCCATGCGGGCACAGCGCCCCCCAGCGTCGCCAGCCCCAGTCCGGCAATCCCCCCCAATGCGGTGCGTCGTTTGATGTTCAGCATGTTGTCTCCTTCTGTCGTTGGAATCCTCAGCTTGCAGACTTCTTCGCCCCCCAGTACTTGGCCAGGCGCGGGAGCACCAGCACCGCCACCACGATCACGACCAGCGTGATCGACATGGGGCGCTGGAAAAACACAGCCGCGCTGCCTTCGCCTATCGACATGGCATTGCGCAGTTGTGCCTCGGCCAGCGGGCCGAGGATCATGCCGACCACCACAGGGGCTGTCGGGAAATCAAAACGGCGCATCAGCACGCCCAGCAATCCAATAGCGTACAGAAGGAATAAGTCAAACGCGCTTTGGCGCATGCCGTAGGCGCCCACTGTTGCAAAAATGAGAATGCCCGCATACAGCTGCGGCTTGGGAATCTTCAGCAGCTTGACCCACAGGCCCACCATGGGCAGGTTCAGCACCAGCAGCATGACGTTGCCGATATAGAGCGAAGCAATCAGGGCCCACACCAGCGCGGCCGAGGTAGTGAACAACTGCGGCCCGGGCTGGATGCCGTAGTTCTGGAAGGCGCCCAGCAAAATGGCCGTGGTGTTCGAGGTCGGGATGCCCAGCGTGAGCAGCGGTATCAGCGCGGCCGTCACCGTGGCGTTATTGGCCGCCTCCGGGCCGGCCACGCCTTCGATGGCGCCCTGGGTGCCGAATTCGGCCTTGATGTCGGGGCTCGCCAGTTTCTTTTCCATCGCGTAGCTCAGGAAGGTCGGGATTTCGGTGCCGCCGGCCGGAATGCAGCCGAAGGGCGTGCCGATAGCCGTGCCGCGCAGCCAGGCGGGGATCGAGCGTTTCCAATCGGCTTTGGTCATGTGCACGCGGCTGAGCTTGTTCTGCTCTTCCACCGTCTTGCCTTCATAGAGCACGGCGTACAGCACTTCCGCCACCGCAAACAGGCCGACAGCCACCAGCACGATTTCAATGCCGTCCAGCAACTCCGGAATGCCGCCGGTGTAGCGGCCCTGGCCGGAGATCTGGTCCAGGCCCACGCAGCCGGCGGCTAGGCCGACCAGCAGCGCCGTCATGCCGCGCAGCGTGCTTTTACCCAGCACCGCACTCACCGTGGTAAAGGCCAGCAGCATCAACAGGAAATACTCGGGCGGGCCCAGCTTGACCGCGAACTCGGCCACAAAGGGCGCAAACAAGGTGACGATGACGGTCGCAATGGTGCCCGCCACGAACGAACCGATGGCGGCTGTGGCCAGCGCCGCGCCCGCGCGCCCGCTCTTGGCCATCTTGTTGCCCTCCATGGCCGTGACCATGCTGGCGGTTTCGCCCGGCGTATTCAGCAGGATGGAGGTGGTCGAGCCGCCGTACATCGCGCCGTAGTAAATCCCCGAGAAAAAAATCATCGAAGCGGTAATGTCGACCTTGGCGGTGATGGGCAGCAGCATCGCCACCGCCACCGCCGGGCCGATGCCGGGCAAAACACCGACTGCTGTGCCGAGAGCGCAGCCCACCAGGCACCAGAGCAAATTCACCGGCGTGATCGCTGTCGCGAAACCCGCCATCAATGCATTAAAGATTTCCATATCAGATCCACCCCGTGCTGGTCAGGCCTGGCAAATTGATCGCCAGGAATTTCGTGAACATCCAGAACACCGGCGCGGAGATCGCCAGGCCCACCAGGAAGTCGGAGACCCAGGTGCCCGGCGCATTGACAGCGGTCTGCCCACCCGCGCGGCGCAGGCCTTGCACCGCCAGCACGTAGCACAGCGTGCAGCTCAGGATAAAACCGATGGCGGTGATGAGCGCCGCATTGAGCAGCAAACCCGCCGAGACCCACACAAAGCCCGGCCAGTAGGCCTGCGTGGCGCCCGAGGGCGGGTCCAGTTCGCGAAACCCGCCGCTGCGCGCTTCCCAGATGATGAGGGCGCCGCATATCGTGAGCCCGATGGACACGACCCAGGGCAGGAAGTTGGGGCCGACGCCGCCATACCCCGCCTCAGACGAAATACCGATCGCGCCAAAGGCCAGCGCCAGGCCGGTCAGCAGCACGCCAGCGCCGACCAGAGTTTGCGGCCAGACGGCCGAGGGATCTGAAGTTGTCATCGTCGTAGTTCCCGTAAGACAGGGGGCAGACGTCAGCAGTCTGGCGGCAGGCCGCCCTTTCGTCAAATCTGCATCAACAGACTTGCCTCAGGGCGGCGTGCCGCGGGTACGCGAAGGCGTAGAAACGTGAAAGGCGTAAAGGCGTGAAAGACCCGAAGGTCAGACCATGCCGGACTTGACCATGGTGGCGCGCAGGGCCGCGAAGTCGTCGTCGACGAATTTGGCAAAAGCATCGCCCGTCAGCACTGCAGGGGTCCAGTCGTTTTTCTTCACCGCCTCGGCCCAGGTGGGCGACTTCATCGCGGCCAGCACCATGTCGGTCAGTGCCTTGCGCTGCGCATCGGTGATGCCGGGGGCGCCGTACACGCCGCGCCAGTTGCCGATTTCAACGTCAATGCCTTGTTCCTTGAGGGTGGGGACATCCACACCGGGCAGGCGCTTGCCGGAGGTCACGGCAATGGCTTTCATCTTGCCGGCCTTGATGTACTCGGCAAACTCGCTGTAGCCGCTGCCGCCCACCGTGACGTTGCCGCCCAGGATGGCCGCCGTGGCCTCACCGCCGCCGCGGAAGGCGACGTAGTTGATCTTGGAGGGATCGGCGCCGACCTTCTGCGCAATCATCGCCGCCGCGATGTGCTCGGTGGAGCCGCGTGAGCCGCCGCCCCATTTCACGCTGCCGGGGTCTTTCTTGAGCTGGTCAACCACGTCCTTCATAGACTTGAAAGGCGAATTGGCGGGCAGCACAAACACGTTGTATTCGCTTGAGAGGCGGGCAATCGGCGTGGCCTGTGACAGGCTGACGGGCGGCTTGCCGGTGATCAGGCCGCCCAGCATGACGGCGCCCATCACCATCAGTGCGTTGGGGTCGCCCTTGGAGCCGTTGACGAACTGGGCCAGGCCCAGCGCACCGGCGGCGCCGCCCTTGTTGTCGTAGGTCACGGTGTCGGCCGCTTTGGAGTCGGTCAATGCCTTGCCCAGGGCACGGCCCGTGGTGTCCCAGCCGCCGCCGGGGTTGGCCGGAATCATCATTTTCACGTTGGCTGCTGCAAAGGCTGACAGGGGGAAGGCACCGGTCGCGGCCATGGCCGCCATGGATTTGAGAAAGGTATCGCGACGCATGAATATGTCTCCTTTGGAATGGGCGCCAGGGTGCGCCCGGGGCTGATAACCTGCCTATCATGCACCTCCTGGCTGTCAAACGGCTGTCCGCCGGGACTGGGGAAAGTGCTAATGTCTAGCACCGTTGCTAACACCGTGTTACCAACCCCGAACCCATGACACCCGCCGTGAAACTCCTGCTGATAGAAGACGATGCCTCGATGCAGGCGGCGCTGCAGCGCGCGCTGGGCCGGCGCGGCATGGAGGTCTTTGGCTGCACCGACGGGCGCCAGGCCTTGGCGCAATGGACGGCCACGCAGCCCGACGTGGTGGTGCTGGACCTGACGCTGCCCGGGCTGGACGGCCTGCAGGTGCTGGAGCAGGCACGCGGCCAGGGGCTCACCACCCCGGTGCTCATCCTCACTGCCCGCGGCACCGTGGGCGACCGCATTGTCGGGCTGAACACCGGGGCTGACGACTATCTGCCCAAACCCTTTGACCTGGATGAACTGGAAGCGAGACTGCGCGCCCTGAGCCGCCGGCGCCCTGCGGCGGGTGGCCCGGGTTCGGGCACCGAATCAGGCGCCAGCCCACAATTCATAGGCAACTTGCGCTATGAAAAGGATAGCGGTGCCATCTACCACCGCGACCAGGTGCTGGAGCTCACACCGCGCGAACTGGCCCTGCTGCAGTCCCTCATCGCCAAGCCGGGCCATGCGGTGTCGAAAGAGCGGCTGTTTGAGCTGGTGTTCCCGGGCGAAGCCGACGTGCAGTACGAAGCGGTGGAAGTGGTGGTGTACCGGCTGCGCAAAAAGCTTGCGCACACCGGCGTCACGCTGGTTACCTTGCGCGGCCTGGGTTACCTGCTGAAAGT
>JAJKJM010000110.1 GCA_021153985.1 Polaromonas sp. | reverse complement strand
CCCAGGCGCATGGCCTTGCCGGTGTGGGGCAGCAGGGCTGTCAACAGTTCGTCACCTTGTGCCCTGTGGTCGGCTCTTGTCGATTCCAGCAAGGTAATGGCTTTGGCGATAGCGCGGCGCTGGGCCATCGCATCCGCGCCCCTGATGGCCTGGAGGAAATCAGGCGCAGCCGTCACGTTGCAGACTCCGTCACACGCCATTCATAGTGCAGATCCACGCCCTCTTCGCCTTGCAGCACAAAGCCGTGGCGCAAGTAGAAGCGGTTGGCATCACTTTCTTTCAGCGCGGTGAGCCTGACGGCCAAGCCGCTCTCACGCGCCTGGGCCAGCACCTGCCGCAGCACCCAGGAACCTATGCCCTGGCCACTGGCACTGCTGCGCAAATAGAGGTGATCGAGCCGCAGGGCTGCATCGCCCTCAGGCTTGAGCGTGAAGAAACCCACGCGCTCGCCGTCAAGCAGGATGTGTTGCATGAAAGGCGGCAGAAATCCCGCAGACAGCCGTTCACGCGAGCGCGCAAGATCGAAGCGGCCAACGCGCTCCAGGCTGGGGCGCATGGCATCGATGCGCAAGGCCAGCATCTCCTCGAAGTCGCCGGCAAGCACCGGCTGCAAGGACAGGCGGGAACTGATATCCGTCACCGCAGGCTCATTTCGCAACGGCGGCGCGAATCTGTTCCAGCACATCTTTGGCGCTGGCCGGGATCGGTGTTCCGGGGCCGTAAATGCCCTTCACGCCAGCCTCGTACAGCATCTCGTAGTCCTGCCGCGGGATCACTCCGCCGACAAACACGATGATGTCGTCCGCGCCCTGCTTCTTGAGCTCGGCAATGATGGCCGGCACCAGCGTCTTGTGGCCTGCGGCCAGCGTCGAAACGCCCACCGCATGCACGTCGTTTTCAATCGCCTGGCGCGCGCACTCTTCGGGCGTCTGGAACAGCGGTCCCATGTCCACGTCAAAGCCCAGGTCGGCAAAGGCCGTGGCCACTACCTTGGCGCCGCGGTCGTGGCCGTCCTGGCCGAGTTTGGAAATCATCACGCGCGGGCGGCGGCCCTGCTCTTCGGCAAAGGCGTTGATTTCAGTCTTGAGTGTTTCCCAGCCTTGGGCGGAGTCATAAGCGGCAGCGTACACACCAGTCACCTTTTGGGTATCGGCGCGGTGGCGCCCGTAGACTTTCTCAAGAGCATCGCTCACCTCACCCACCGTGGCGCGCAGGCGCACGGCCTTGATGCTGAGGTCCAGCAGATTGCCGTAGTTATTTTCGGCGGCTGCCGTCAAGGCGTCCAGCGCTGCCTGCACTGCGGCGGTGTCCCGCTTTGCCTTGATGGCCTTGAGCCTCGTGATTTGGCCATCGCGCACCGCCACGTTGTCAATGTCGCGCGACTCGATGGCGTCCTCGGTCTTGAGTTTGTATTTGTTGACGCCGACGATGACGTCTTTGCCGCTGTCAATGCGCGCCTGCTTTTCAGCCGCGGCCGCCTCGATCTTGAGCTTGGCCCAGCCGCTGTCGACGGCCTTGGTCATCCCGCCCATGGCTTCAACCTCTTCAATGATGGCCCAGGCCGCGTCGGCCATGTCTTGCGTGAGCTTTTCCATCATGTAGCTGCCAGCCCAGGGGTCGATCACATGCGGGATATGGGTCTCTTCCTGGATGATCAGCTGGGTGTTACGGGCGATGCGGGCGCTGAACTCGGTGGGCAGCGCAATCGCTTCGTCAAACGAATTGGTGTGCAGGCTTTGCGTGCCGCCAAACACGGCCGCCATGGCCTCGATGGTGGTGCGCACCACGTTGTTGTAGGGGTCCTGTTCGGTCAGGCTCCATCCGGAAGTCTGGCAGTGCGTGCGCAGCATCAGGCTCTTGGGGCTCTTGGCGTTAAAGCCTTTCATGATGCGGCACCACAGCAGTCGCGCGGCGCGCATCTTGGCGACTTCAAGGTAGAAGTTCATGCCAATGGCCCAGAAGAAACTCAGGCGCCCGGCGAAGTCGTCCACGTCCAGGCCTTTTCCCAGCGCAGTTTTCACATACTCTTTTCCGTCGGCCAGCGTGAAGGCCAGTTCCAGCGCCTGGTTGGCGCCGGCTTCCTGCATGTGATAGCCCGAGATCGAGATCGAATTGAACTTGGGCATGTTCTGCGCTGTGTACTCAATGATGTCGCCGATGATGCGGATGCTGGGCTGGGGCGGAAAGATGTAGGTGTTGCGGACCATGAACTCCTTGAGGATGTCGTTCTGGATGGTTCCGCTCAATTTGTCCTGGCTCACGCCCTGCTCTTCAGCCGCGACCACATAACCTGCCAGCACCGGCAGCACCGCGCCATTCATGGTCATGGAGACGCTGACCTTGTCCAGCGGGATCTGGTCGAACAGGATTTTCATGTCCTCGACCGAGTCAATCGCCACGCCGGCCTTGCCGACGTCGCCCGTCACACGCGGGTGGTCGCTGTCATAGCCGCGGTGCGTGGCCAGGTCAAACGCGACCGACACGCCCTGCCCGCCTGCGGCCAGCGCTTTGCGGTAGAAGGCATTCGACTCTTCGGCGGTGGAAAAGCCGGCGTACTGACGGATGGTCCACGGACGCACGGCGTACATCGTGGCCTGCGGGCCGCGGATGAAGGGCTCAAAGCCCGGCAAGGTGTTGGTATGGGGCAGGTCTTTGGTGTCTTCGGCGGTGTACAGCGGTTTGACGCTGATGCCGTCCGGCGTCTGCCAGTTCAGCGCGTCCACATCGCCGCCGGGCGCTGATTTGGCGGCCGCTTTGGCCCAAGCCTCAAGACTGGCTGCGGGAAATTCAGGTTCGGGAGGTCGCTTGGCCATGGGATGTTTACCGTAACAGGATGCAGAGGCTGGCGATAGACGCCATCGCACCGGGAAATGAAATTCTGGTCGGTCCAAGTTTACATCATTTATAATTATTGATGCAAAATTCAATTTCAAGTAATATGCGCCAACGCGCTGGCAGAAAACAGCGCGCCTGAAGCTTTGCCCCACCCCTGAAAACACCCTATGTCCATGGCCGCCGTGTCCCTGACCCCCCGAGCGCTTTATGAAGAAGTGGCGGAGCTTTTGCGCCAGCGCATCTTCAACCGCGAACTCGCGCCGGGCAGCTGGATTGACGAGCTCAAGCTGGCCGAGGAATACGGCATCAGCCGCACGCCGCTGCGCGAGGCCCTGAAGGTGCTGGCCACTGAAGGCCTGGTCACGATGAAGGTGCGGCGCGGCGCTTATGTGACTGAGGTGTCTGAACGCGACCTCGCCGACGTGTACCACCTGCTTGCATTGCTCGAAAGCGACGCCGCCGGCGTGGTGGCCACCCAGGCCACACCTTCACAGTTAAAAGAATTGCAAGGCCTGCACAACGAACTCGAAAAAGCCGTTGAGAACCGCGAACGGTTTTTCGAGATCAACGAAGCCTTTCACATGCGCCTGCTGGAAATCGCCAACAACCGCTGGCGCGACCAGATGGTGGCCGACCTGCGCAAGGTGATGAAGCTCAACCGCCACAACTCGCTACTGAAAAGCGGGCGTATTGAAGAGTCACTGGCCGAACACCGCGCCATCATGCAGGCGCTGGCCGCGCGGGACGCCGAAGCCACGGCGCAGCGAATGCGTGAACATTTCAGGAACGGGCTGCAAGCCGCCGCCTGAGAAGCTGCCCACGGCTTGAATGGCATCAGGCCTGCTGCGGCTGCGCCTCCCAGTGCTGCACCACTTTGCCGTGCTTGTCCACGCTCTCCAGGAGGACCGGAAAACCCCAGAGGCGCGCGATGTGCCTGATCACCTCCTGGACGTCATCCGTCAGCGTCCGGTCGTTGTGCCGGCTGTGGCGCAGGGTCAGTGAGCGGTTCCCGCGTACGTCCACGTCCCAGACCTGTATGTTGGGCTCGCGGTAGTTCAGGTCGTGCTGGCGCGACAGCGCCTCGCGCACATGCCGGTAACCGGCCTCGTCATGGATAGCCGCCACTTCCAGTTCGGACCTGTTCGCGTCATCCACCACCGAGAAGAGGCGGAATTCGCGTATCAATCGCGGCGAAAGGTATTGCCCGATGAAACTCTCATCGCGGAAATGCCGCATTGCGTAGTCCAGCGTCTCCAGCCAGTTGGAGCCCGCAACGTCGGGCAACCACTGCCGGTCTTCCTCGGTGGGGGACTCGCAGATGCGCTTGAGGTCGCTGAACATGGCAAACCCCAGCGCATACGGGTTGATGCCGTTGTAGCCCGGGTGTGTCACCGGCGGTTGGTAAATGACATTGGTGTGGGATCGCAGGCATTCGATCATGAAGCCATCGGTCAGCAAGCCCTCGTCGTACAGGGAATTGAGCAGCGTGTAATGCCAGAACGTGGCCCAGCCTTCGTTCATGATCTGCGTCTGGCGCTGCGGGTAAAAGTACTGGCCGATCTTGCGCACGATGCGTATCACCTCGCGCTGCCAGGGCTCCAGCAGGGGCGCGTTTTTCTCGATGAAATACAGAATATTTTCCTGCGGCTCCGGCGGAAAGCGGCGTTGGGTTTTTTCGGCCGGCTTGTCGGCCGGCTTGGGCACCGTGCGCCACAGGTCGTTGAGCTGCTGCTGCAAATAGGCCTCGCGGTCCTTGCGGCGGGCCTCTTCCTCCGCCAGCGACAGCTTCTGCGAACGCTGGTAGCGGTCCACGCCGTGGCTCATCAGGGCATGGCACGAGTCCAGCAACTGCTCGACCGCCTCCCAGCCGTGGCGCTCCTCGCATTCGGCAATGTAAGCTCGCGCGTACACCAGATAGTCGACGATGGCGGCCGCGTCGGTCCACATCTGGAACAGGTAGTTGCCCTTGAAGAAGGAGTTGTGGCCGTAGCAGGCATGCGCCATCACCAGCGCCTGCATCGGCATGGTGTTTTCTTCCATCAGGTAGGCGATGCAGGGGTTGGAATTGATCACGACCTCGTACGCCAGCCCCATCTGGCCCCGCCGGTAATTTTTTTCGGTCGAGATGAACTGCTTGCCGAAGGACCAGTGCCGGTAGTTCACCGGCATGCCCACCGACGCGTAGGCATCAATCATCTGCTCTGCGGTGATGACCTCGAGTTGCACCGGGTAGGTGTCCAGGCCGAAGGACTTTGCCTTCCGCGCAATTTCGCCGTGGTAGAGCTCGATCAACTCGAAGGACCAGTCGGATGGGCTGGGCAGGCAGGCGCGCCGGCGCCCCGCATCCGGCGCGCCTGGCGCCGACGCTTCGGCGGGCTTTTTCGCGGTCTTTGTCATGGCTTGGCGCCTTTTTTGAACAGTTCCCTGAACACCGGGAATATCTCGTCCGCGCTGGCCACCTTGCGCATCGCGAAATTCCGGTTGGCCTCCTGTACCTGGGTGTACTCTTCCCAGAGGTTCTGGTCTTCCTCGCCCACCTGCACATAGGCGAAATAGCGCGACACGGGCAGCAGTTTGTTGGCCAGCAGCTCACGGCAGCGGGACGAATCCTGGTGCCAGTTGTCGCCGTCCGAAGCCTGGGCGCCATAGATGTTCCAGTCGCCGGGCGGGTAGCGCTCCTGGATGATCTGGTGCATCAAGGCCAGCGCGCTGGACACCACGGTGCCGCCGGTCTCGGTGGACTGGAAGAACTCCTCTTCGGACACCTCGGTGGCCTGGGTGTGGTGGCGAATGAAGATGACATCGGTCCTCTCGTAATGCTTGCGCAGGAACAGGTAAAGCAGGATAAAAAACCGCTTGGCGATGTCCTTGCGCGTTTCATCCATGGAGCCCGAGACATCCATCAGGCAAAACATGACCGCCTTGGCGGTGGGCTGCGGCACCCTGACCCGGTTGCGGTAGCGCAGGTCGAAGGGGTCGAAGAAAGGAATGGTCTTGAGGCGCCGGCGCAGCGTGTCGATTTCCGTCCTCAGGGTCAAAATCTCGTCAGGCAACTCGGGCGCATCGCGCAGGGCCAGCGCCAGTTGCGCCTCCAGCGCATGCATTTGCCGCCGCGTCTCCCCGCCTATGGCGATGCGCCGGCTGAGGGCGACCCGCAGGGAGCGCACCACATGCAGGTTGGTCGGCGTTCCGTCCGAAATAAAACCGGCGCGCCGCGACTTCCACTCCGGCGCATCGGGCAAAAGCTGGGTGCGTATGAGGTCGGGCAGCGCAAGATCGTCAAAGAAGTACTGCATGAACTCTTCGCGCGTGATGCGAAACACGAAGTCGTCATCACCCTCCCCATCCGGGCTGGCCTCGCCGCCCGAGCCGCCTCCGCTACCGCCCTCGGGCCGCTTGATGCGGTCGCCACGCACTTATTCACGGTTGCCGGGGTGCACGGTCTCGCGCGTGCCGCCGGTGTGCCCGAACACCGGCTGATAGACGTCGCGCCGGGGCAAGGTGACGTCTTCGCCCTGCTCGATATCGTGGATGCTGCGGCCCGCGACGGCACGGCGCACGGTATCGCGTATCTGCTCGCGAAAGCGGCGCAAAAAACGCTCGCGGTTGCCGATGGACTTGTTCTTTCCCGACAACCGCCTGTCAATGACTTGCTGGAGCACGGTGATCTCCGGTCACATACACATGACGCGCCCGCCACGGCGCGCCGCCAGCCTCAGGAACTCTTGCGAACCCGCAGGTACCAGTCGCACAACAAGCGGACCTGCCGCGTGGTGTAGCCCTTGGCGACCATGCGGTTGACGAAGTCTTCGTGCTTTTGCTGCTCGTCCGCGCTGGCCTTGGCATTGAACGAAATCACCGGCAACAGGTCTTCGGTGTTCGAGAACATCTTCTTTTCGATCACGGTCCGCAGCTTTTCATAGCTGGTCCAGACCGGGTTCTTGCCGGCGTTGTTGGCCCGTGCGCGCAACACAAAATTGACAATCTCGTTGCGGAAGTCTTTCGGGTTGCTGATGCCGGCCGGCTTCTCGATTTTTTCAAGCTCGGCATTGAGCGCCGAGCGGTCGAATATTTCCCCGGTGTCGGTGTCGCGGTATTCCTGGTCCTGGATCCAGAAGTCGGCATAGGTGACGTAGCGGTCGAAAATGTTCTGCCCGTACTCCGAATACGACTCCAGGTAGGCGGTCTGGATTTCCTTGCCGATGAACTCGGCATAACGCATGGCCAGGATTTCCTTGATGTAGGCCAGGTACTTCTGCTCGGTTTCGGCCGGGAACTGCTCACGCTCAATCTGCTGCTCCAGCACATACATCAGGTGCACCGGGTTGGCCGCGATTTCGGTGGAGTCGAAGTTGAACACCTTGGACAATATCTTGAAAGCGAAGCGCGTCGAGATGCCGTTCATTCCCTCATCGACCCCCGCATAGTCGCGGTATTCCTGGTAGCTCTTGGCTTTCGGGTCGGTGTCCTTGAGGTTCTCGCCGTCATACACCTGCAGCTTGCTGAAAATGCTGGAACTCTCTGGCTCCTTGAGGCGCGTCAGCACGGCGAACTGCGCCATCATCTTCAGGGTGCCGGGCGCGCACACGGCGTGGTGCAGCGACGAGTTGTGGATCAGCTTTTCATAAATCTTCACTTCTTCCGAGACGCGCAGGCAATACGGAATCTTGACGATGTAGATACGGTCCAGGAAAGCTTCGTTGTTCCGGTTGTTCTTGAATGCCTTCCACTCGCTTTCGTTGGAGTGCGCCATCACGATACCGTCGAAGGGAATGGCGCCAAAGCCCTCGGTTCCCTTGAAGTTACCCTCCTGCGTGGCGGTGAGCAGGGGGTGCAGCACCTTGATGGGCGCCTTGAACATCTCGACAAATTCAAGCAAACCCTGGTTGGCCAGGCACAAGCCGCCGGAATAGCTGTAGGCGTCCGGGTCGTCCTGGGCGTAAGTCTCGAGCTTGCGGATGTCGATCTTGCCGACCAGTGAGGAGATGTCCTGGTTGTTCTCGTCGCCGGGCTCGGTTTTGGAAATCGCGCACTGCTTCAGGATAGAGGGGAAGCGCTTGACCACACGGAACTTGCGAATGTCGCCGCCGTACTCTTCAAGGCGCTTGACCGCCCACGGCGACATGACCCGCTGCAGATAGCGCGGTGCAATGCCGTATTGGGACTCGAGCAGCGGAGCGTCCTCGGCATTGTTGAACAGGCTGAGCGGCGACTCGTTGACAGGCGAGCCTTTCAGGGCATAAAAAGGCACCTGCTCCATCAGTTGTTTGAGCCGCTCGGCGATCGACGACTTGCCGCCGCCTACAGGGCCCAGCAAATAGAGGATTTGTTTTTTCTCTTCCAGCCCCTGCGCGGCATGGCGGAAGTAGGACACCACCTGCTCGATGGGATCTTCCAGGCCGTAAAAGTCCCGGAAGGCCGGGTAGATCTTGATGACCTTGTTGCCGAACAGGCGTGACAGGCGCTGGTCATGCCGGGTGTCCAGCAATTCTGGCTCGCCGATGGCGGCGAGCATACGCTCCGCCGCGGTGGCGTAGACGAGCGGACTGCGCTTGCAGGCATCGAGGTAGTCCTCGATGGACAATTCCTCTTCTCGCGTCTGTTCATAACGCGTCAGAAAGTTACGGACGACATCCATAAAGCCTCCTATGCGCGCGGGTACCGAAGAACCCCGACTCGTGATGGAAATCTGCTCCAGATTCCGCGCTATGCATTGAACTGTTGTCTCACACCAGGTAGCTGATAGATCGCAGCCTCAGCGGAAAGTTCCAACGAACATTCGACTCCATTATTTTCCAAATGCGCGAATAGGTACAGCGTATTTTTAAAACAATCCGGATGATGTGTATGCGTGTGTACGTCGTTCCGGTGCTGCTGCGCGATGCCCTCTCAGTGCTGAGCTTGCTATATTTTTAATAGCATTACACAAAGGAAAACAGGGGGCCATGGAAGGATTTATGCAATGAATGCCGCTTGCTCGCGGCGACAATGCTGGCGACAGGCCGCGTTCAAAAGACAAAGCTCGTGCGCACGCATCGCATAACCGGACAACAGGACGCAAGCTGATGTCGCCAACGCGTGTCAGATATTTCAAGCGCCTTCTGTCAGTATCGGCCTTGAATGCTTTTTAGTCAGCCCCTTGCCGGCGCCCGTTACAAAAAAAACGCCAGGCAATATCAATGCGGCGCCTACTGCGTGGTGCCAGCCCAACGGCTCACCCAGCACGCCCCATGCGGCCAGCCCCGCGTAAAGAGGGCCCAAATAAAGCGACACCGCCACGCGGCTGGCGCCCAGAATTTTTTGTGCCCAGCCGTAAATCCAGTAGGCGCCCAAGCCCGGCACGATCGCGGCCACCACGATCAGTACCAGGCCATAACCGCTCAGTGGCAAAGCCCCGTCTCGCGACATTTCCCAAACCGTCAGAGGAAGCAGCACCAGGGTGCCGCCTATGCAGATGGCCGCCAGGCGGGCCGTGGCGCCTAACGGGCTGGGCCACTGCTTTTGCAGCAAGGCATAGGCCGCCCAGGACACCGTGGCGGCAACGATCCACAGATCACCCGCCGAAAACTGCACGCCTGCCAGGGCGGTCCACTGGCCTTTGACCACTACATGCACCACACCCGTAATGGCCAGCACCACACCCAGGCCCTGGCGCAGGCCCAGGCGTTCGCCGAGCCAGAGCACCGCGCCAAGGCCTATCAGCACCGGCGAGGCCGAATAGATGAGCGCGATGTTCATCGCGCCGGTAGAGCGTGCACCCTGATAGACCCAGGCGCCGCAGATCATCATGCCCAGCGTCCCCAGCACGAGGTATTGCCACCACACCTTGGCGATGTGGGCGCGCTGGCGCCACAGCTCGGTCCGTGTCAGCATCAGGAGGAACAGCGCCGCCAGGCCCCAGCGGCCAAACGCCAGCAGATAGGGGCCGATCACGCCGGGCGCCTTGCGCGCCACGATGTAGTTGACTGTCCAGAGCGCGGGCACCAGCCACAGCAGCGCCAAGGCCTGGCGCGAATGCTTCTGCGCGGAATCAGGCATCGGCCAGGGCGGTGGTATCGGCAGTCACCGATGCCGATGAAGCCGGCATTTCATGCGCCAGCGCCATCACGGCATGCGGGGACATGTCGCGCAGGCGGTGGTCGCTCCAGACCTGGCGCCAGCGCCGCGCGCCGGGCAGGCCGTTGCGCAAGCCCAGCATGTGGCGTGCAATGGCGCTCTTGGGTGTGCCATGCTCAGCGGCCTCGCGAACCATGTAGTCGCACATCAACGCTTCCACATGCTCGCGCGTGAGGGGCTGATCCAGAGCCGGTTCACCAAAAAACCCGGCGTCCCACGAAGCCAGCCACCAGGGGTTGTGATAAGCCTCGCGGCCCACCATCACGCCGTCGATTTCGGCCAGTTGCTCCGACACTTGCGCGCTGGTATTGATGCCGCCGTTGATGCCGATGACCAGATGGGGAAACTCTCTCTTCAGCCGATGCACCAGTTCGTAACGCAGCGGCGGAACTTCCCGGTTTTCCTTGGGCGACAGGCCCTTGAGCCAGGCATTGCGGGCATGGACCATGAACACCTTGCAGCCGGCCTCACTCACCGTGCCCACGAAGTCGCGCACGAAGCCGTAACTTTCACCTTTATCGATGCCGATACGGTGCTTGACCGTGACGGGCACATCCACCACATCGACCATGGCCTTGACGCAGTCGGCCACCAGTTGGGGCTCGGCCATCAGGCAGGCCCCGAAAGCGCCGCGCTGCACGCGCTCGCTGGGGCAACCGCAGTTGAGATTGATCTCGTCGTAACCCCACTGCTCGCCAAGCCGGGCGCTGCGGGCCAGATCGGCAGGTTCGCTGCCGCCAAGTTGCAGCGCCACCGGGTGTTCTTCCTCGTTAAAGCGCAGGTGGCGTTCCACGTCCCCATGAATCAACGCACCCGTGGTCACCATCTCGGTATAGAGCAAGGCACGGCGCGACAGCAGGCGGTGAAAGTGCCGGCAATGCCGGTCGGTCCAGTCCATCATCGGGGCGACACTCAGGCGCCAGGAATGGCCGGATGCGGGGGTGCCGGCACCAGTCGGGCGCACAGGCGAAAACGAGGGAACGGACGGGGCGGACATGACCCATTTTCCCAGAAAGAGTGGAATCCGGCCCAAATGGGGTTTTGCCGCGCTACGGACGGCTTACGAACAACGCTGAAATAGCGCCGGTTGTCACGTCACCGCCCTGTCAGGCGGGTAACATGAGCGGTCACGCCGCTAGTGTGCTGTCCCGGAAATAGGTGCGCAAAATGAAATTGATGCATGCGTGGCAGGGCAAGGCGCAAACCGCAGCGATACCCGAAGGTATCGCGAGGATTTGCAACGCCGCCATGGCGCGCAAGGCGCAATTTCATGCGCAGTTATTTGCGGGACAGCACACTAGGTCAAGCCATGCCTGAAGTACAGGAAAAGGACATAAAAGGATGCAAAGGACGATGACAATGCCGCGCCCCCTCTCGACAGCCTCTCACGCGTTGCCCACTCCCCGCCTCGTCTTCCGTGTGCGCCCGCTTACCGCGCTGGCGCCCCTGCTCTTGTTGACGGCCTGCGCGTCGACCCCCCTGCCGCCCTGGACACCCGCCGCCCTGCCGCGCCCACCGGCAAGCGCGCAAGCCCCTCAAGCCCCTCAATCGCCTGCTCCCGCGCAGCAGCCGGCGCCCGCAATGGCCCAGGCAACGCCTGTGGCCCCGGCCGCCTTGCCCACACCTCAGGCCGACCAGGCCGCGCCCTACAGCGCCGCGGTGGCGGCCCGCTTCCCCGCGCCTTCTGTGACCTACAACACACCGGGGCTGCAACCCGGCCGCACGACGTTCACCAGCCAGGCCGAAATTCAGGGCTGGCTGCGCGAGCAGGCGGCGGCCGCGTCGCGCTCACCCGGCGTAAGGGCGACCGTATTGCCGATCGGCCGGTCCCAGCGCGGTGAGACGCTCGAGGCACTGGTGCTGACCCGCGCCGGCGGCACAGACCCGGCCGTCATGCAAGCCTCGGGCAAACCTACGGTATTGCTGGTCGGCCAGCAGCATGGCGATGAGCCCGCCGGCAGCGAAGCACTGCTGGTGATTGCAAGAGAGCTGGCGCAAGGCCTGCTCCTGCCCGTGCTGGACCGCATCAACGTCGTGATTGTTCCGCGCGCCAACCCCGACGGTGCGGCCAGCGACCAGCGCGCCACTACCGGCGGACTGGACATGAACCGCGACCACCTGCTGCTCAACACGCCTGAAGCGCAGGCGCTTGCCCGGCTGGCGCGCGACTACAACCCGACCGTGGTGGTCGACGCCCATGAGTACACCGTGGTGGGCCGCTACCTGCAAAAATTCGGCACGGTGCAAAAGTTCGATGCGCTGTTCCAGTACGCCACCACCGCCAACCTGCCCGAGTTTCTGACCAAAGCCTCTGAAGAGTGGTTCCGCCGCCCCCTGCTGGCCGCGCTCAAAGGCCAGAACCTCACGACCGAGTGGTACTACACCACCTCGAGCGACCTGGCCGACAAGAAGATTTCCATGGGCGGCACACAACCGGACACCGGCCGCAACGTGAACGGCCTGAAAAACGCCGTGAGCCTGCTGATTGAGACACGCGGCGTCGGCATCGGCCGCCTGCATATCCAGCGGCGCGTGCACACCCATGTCACCGCGATCACCAGCGTACTGGCCAGCACTGCGCAGCGGGCCAACGAACTGCACCAGCTGCGCCCCTACCTCGACAAGGAAGTCAGCGGCCTGGCCTGCAAAGAGCAGGCCATCATCGAGGCCGGCCCCACAGCGGCCCAGTACGACCTGGTCATGCTGGACCCGGTGACCGGCGCCGACAAATCCCTCTCCGTCGACTGGGACTCCGCGCTTGCGCTGCGCAGCCTGAAGGCCCGTGCGCGCCCCTGCGGCTACTGGCTGTCAGCCGCGTCCACCGTGGCCGTCGACAGGCTGCGGCTGCATGGCGTGCAGGTCTTGCGCGTGGCCGAACAAGGCTCGATGCTGGGCGACAGCTACCGGGAGACCTCCAGCACGTCAGGCGAGCGCCAGGATGTGCGCGGCGCCATCGCAGACGCCAACGCGATCATCAAGGTGCAGGTCAGCCTGGCGCGCGGCGTGGTGGATGTGCCGCGCGGCAGTTACTACGTCCCGCTCAACCAGCCCATGGCCAATCTGGCGATTGCAGCGCTTGAGCCTGACACCCAGAGCAGCTACTTCGCCAACCAGATCGTGCGCGGCTTGCAAAGCACGGTGCGCGTGATGGCCGAGCCCACAGTGAAGCTTGAAGAGCTGAATTAACCCCCCACACCTTCACTTCGCGTGATACGCCCCCCCCAGAACCAGCGGGTGCCGCGGGGCTGGCTTTGCCAGACCGCAGGCACCGCCCCTTGAGGGGGAACAGGCTGCACGCAGTGAGCCTGGACAGGGGGGATTGACGTTCACGTCTTACAGGAAGAGGATGTAAGCGCTGACCGGAAAAAACCAGTTTCCGCGCCTTAATGATTCGTTGAAGCAACGCAATCCATGAAAGGACTCGCCATGAAGCACTTTGAACTGACCAAGAAAATGCTCAGTATGGGCGGTGTGTTTTACCCCACCGGCTATGCCTTCATCATGTTCCCGGACCCTGAAGATGCCAAGCAAGTGGCTCAAGAGCTGGAGGTGGGCAGCGACGGCGTGATGCTGCTGACACCGGAAGACATCATCGCGGACATCAGCCGCGCCGACGGCCATTCCGATATGCACCTGCCGCACGTCGGCACCGAGGGCGCCACCGTCCACAAGTATGTGGACCTGGCGCGTGAAGGCCACCATGCGCTGATGATTCCGGTGCCCAACAAGGAAGCCACGGAGCGCATCATGACGGTCGTGCGCAGGGTTCCTTTTTCCTATGCCCAGAAATACCATAGCCTGGCCATCGAAGACCTGGAATAAAGACCAGGGTTAGCGCCGCGCAGAGAGGTTAAAGGGCAATCGCTGCCGATTGAAAGCCGGCGTGGGTTTGAGGCACACTGCGCTTCATGCCTTTGCCCAGCGACCCCACTCCTACAAGCATGTCCCGTACCCGGCAGCTGATTGAACAGCTGCAACTTCAACCTCATCCGGAAGGCGGCTGGTACCGTGAAGTGTTTCGCTCCCAGGGCCAGGTCATGCCGCAGGACGGCCGGCCCGCTCGCAGTGCACTGACCTCCATCTACTTTTTGCTTGAAGCCACGCAGCACTCGCGCTGGCACCGCGTGATTTCGGATGAAGTCTGGGTTTATCTGGAGGGCGCGCCGCTGGATCTCTGGACATGGGATGCCGTTGGCGGCCATCTGCATAGCGTCGCACTGGGCCCTGTCAGCGCAGCAAGCGCTCCTCAACATGTCATAACGGCCGGTTTGTGGCAAGCAACCCGGCCGCAGGCGGGTGCCTCTGCGGCCTACACCCTGACCGCCTGCATGGTGGGGCCGGGTTTCGACTTCACAGATTTCCAGATGATGGCGCCGGGCGGCAGCGAAGCGCTTCGCCTGGCCGCCGACCACCCATCGCTGGCTTCACTCATCTAGCGCCAACAAGTTTCAAGAATCTCCGAGGATTTCCATGATCGACCTGCACTACTGGCCCACCCCCAACGGGTGGAAAATTTCCATCATGCTTGAAGAATGCGGCCTGCCCTACCGGCTTGTTCCCGTGAACATCGGCAAGGGTGAACAGTTCGCACCAGAGTTTCTGGCCATCAGCCCCAACAACCGCATGCCGGCCATCGTTGATCACGCGCCCGCCGGTGGCGGCACGCCTGTGGCGGTGTTTGAAAGCGGCGCCATCCTAATGTACCTGGCCGAAAAAACCGGCCGCTTTCTGCCTGCCGCGACGGAACTTCGCGAGCGCTACCAGGCCATGCAGTGGCTGATGTGGCAAATGGGCGGGCTGGGGCCCATGGCGGGGCAAAACGGCCATTTCCTTTTGTATGCGCCGGACAAAATTCCCTACGCCATTGAGCGCTACGGCAAGGAAGTGGACCGCCTCTACGGCGTGCTCGATGCACAGTTGGCACGCACCGGCGCGCATGTCGCCGGCGCTGAATATTCCATTGCCGATATGGCCATCTTCCCGTGGGTGCGCACACACAAAGCTCAGCAGGTGGATCTGCAAAAATTCCCTCATGTGCAGCGCTGGTACGACGCCCTGTTTGAAAGGCCTGCCGTCAAACGCGGGCTGGATCTGGGCAAGGAACTGCGCGCACCGGCCCTGACCGAAGAGGCTCGCAAGGCCTTGTTCGGACAGACGGCGCAAAGTGTGCGCGATGGCGCGCACAAGGTTTCCTGAGCCCTCTTTCCTCCCTCAAGAACTAAACCGGGACACCCATGATTGAATTTTTCTTCGACTGCTCCAGCCCCTGGACCTACATCGCCTTTCGCAACATCCAGCCGCTGGCAGCCGGGTTGGGAGAAACCATTCGCTGGCGGCCGGTGCTGGTCGGGGGCATCTTCAACAGCGTCAACAAGGGCATTTACGCCGCGCGGGAAGACATGAATTCACCGAAGAACCGCTACACGCTCAAGGACGTGCAAGACAACGCGCGCGAAGCGGGCCTGAAGATCGCCTTTCCACCCAAGGTGTTTCCGGTCAACAGCGTCAAGGCCATGCGCGGCTGCCTGTGGATTGCACAGGATGCCGCGGCCGGGCCGCACTACCTTGAATTTATCGAGGCCACCTTCGCGGCGTATTTCACCCGCGAGGAAGACATCTCCCAAGACGAGGTGCTGGCCGCCATCTGCCGGCAGGCCGGCATCGATGCCGATGCGTTTCTGGCGGGCATTGCACAAGCCGATATCAAGGACCAGCTCAAGGCCAACACCGATGAAGCGATCCAGCGCGGCGCTTTCGGCTCACCCACCTTCTTTGTGGGCGATGACATGTATTTCGGCAATGACCGGCTCGCACTGGTGCGCTCGGCCGTGCTGCGGTCCAAAGCCAAAGCTTAGTGCTTAGTGCGTGGCGGCTGGAGTGGCTGTAGCGGCCGCACGCTCCAGCACATGGCGTGTCATCGACTGCGCCAGTTCGTGCTCGCCCAGGAAGACCTTGCCGGCCTTTTCGTTGTCGAGCAGGCGTGCTTCAGCCTCGTTGTGGGTACGCACCACGGTCTCTATCCCGGGATTCAGGGCACGCGCAGTCGCCACAATTTGCCTCACATCCAGCGTGTCGGGTGTGGCAATCACCAACATGCGCGCCTGCGCGATGTGGGCCTGGATCAGCACTTCCGCTTCGACCGCATCGCCGGACACGGCAGCCGTGCCTTGTTCGCGCAGCCGCTCTACGGCCTCGCGGTTCTGTTCAGCCACGACGAAAGGAACATGGTGGGCTTTGAGCGCCTCGGCAATGCGCCGCCCTACCCGCCCGTAACCGACCAGCACCACGTGGTGCGCCAAATACTTCGGGTCGGTGGTCGCCGGCAGTTCGGCCGTCGGGTCGTCGCGCGCTTCAAGCTTGCGGGCCAGCGGCGATTTGGCCAGTATCCATTTTTGCAGCGGCGCGACTGACTTGAAAACCAGCTCGTTGAGTGCGATGGAGATCAGCGCACCGGCCAGCACCAGGCTTTGGCCCTCGGGCGGCAGCAGGCCCAGCGAAGCGCCCAGGCCCACCAGGATGAAAGAGAACTCGCCGATCTGCGCCAGGCTCGCAGAGACCGTCAAGGCCGTGTTCAGCGGGTAGCGAAACGTCATCACCAGCACGCCGGCCGCGAGCGTCTTGCCAAGGATGATGATGCCGACCACGGCCAGCACCTGCAGCGGCCGCTCAATCAACACCCACGGGTCGAACAGCATGCCGACCGACACAAAAAACAGCACGGCAAAAGCATCACGCAGCGGCAAGGATTCTTCGGCCGCGCGGTGGCTGAACTCGGATTCGCGCATCACCATGCCGGCAAAAAAAGCACCGAGTGCAAACGACACGCCAAAGAGCGCCGTCGCGCCGAAAGCAATGCTGACGGCGGCCGCCACAACGCACAAAGTAAACAACTCGCGCGACCCAGTGCGCTGCACCTGCCACAACACCCAAGGGAAGAAGCGGCGCCCCACCACCAACATCAGGGCGACAAAACCGCCCACCTGCAGCAGCGTGATGCCCAGCGTTTTCCAGAGTGTGTTGACGTCGGCATCGACCTTGCCCGACAGCCAGCCGCCCAGCGGCGGAAGCAGCACCAGTACCAACACCATGGCCAGGTCTTCCACCACCAGCCAGCCGACCGCGATACGCCCGTTGACGGAATCCAGAATGCCGCGGCTCTCAAGCGCACGAAGCAGTACCACGGTACTGGCCACCGACAGCGACAGGCCGAACACCAGCGCGCCGCCCAGGTTCCAGCCCCACCAGTGCGCCAGGCCCATGCCCAGCGCGGTGGCTACCGTCATCTGCACGATGGCCCCGGGTACGGCGATCTTGCGCACCGCGAGCAGGTCGTCGAGAGAAAAGTGAAGCCCCACGCCAAACATCAGCAGCATCACACCGATTTCGGCAAGCTGGCTGGCGATCTCTGCATCCGCCACAAAGCCGGGCGTGAAAGGCCCGATGACCACGCCCGCCAGCAAATATCCCACCAGTGCAGGCAAGCGGAGCCGCACGGCGAGAAAGCCAAAAACCAAGGCGAGGCCGAGGCCGGCTGCGATGGTGCTGATCAGCGAGACGCTATGGGGCATGCGGGAGGGATTCCTTTAGAAAAGTTTTGAGAGCCTGCAAAGACTCCAAGGAAGGCCTGCGACGCAGCCCCGCAGGCGGGCTGTCCCCGTAGAACACGTCTCTTTAATTTACTACAGTTGCCTCTTTGGGACCTCACCGAAATCCCCACGCGGTTGCAGGGTGTTCGCTCCAAACGCAGATGCGCCGGGCATAAAAAAACCCGCCGAAGCGGGTTCTGCAAGCACAGAGCAACGAGTACTCAGATGATGTGTTAGCCCATGTGCAAGCCGCCGTTGAGCGAGAAGTCCGCACCCGTGGCGTAGCCGCCTTCATCAGACGCGATCCAGGAAATGATGGACGCGATTTCTTCAGGCTGGCCCAGGCGCTTGGCCGGCACGCCCGCCACAATCTTCTCCAGCACGTCGGGGCGAATCGCTTTGACCATGTCAGTGCCGATATAGCCTGGGCTGACGGTGTTGACGGTTACGCCCTTGGAGGCGACTTCCTGCGCCAGCGCCATGGTGAAGCCATGCAGGCCGGCCTTGGCGGTGGAGTAGTTCACCTGGCCGAACTGGCCCTTCTGGCCGTTGACCGACGAGATGTTGATGATGCGGCCAAACCCGCCTTCGATCATGCCTTCGATGACCTGTTTGGTCACATTGAACATGCTGTTGAGGTTGGTGGAAATCACCGCGTCCCAGTCGGCCTTGCTCATCTTGCGGAACTGGCCGTCGCGCGTGATGCCGGCATTGTTGACCAGCACGGCAACAGGGCCGTGCTCGGCCTTGACCTTGTCGAAGGCTGCGACAGTGGAATCCCAGTCGCCCACATTGCCGACCGACGCGTAGAAGGTATGGCCCAGCGCCTTTTGCTCGTCAAGCCACTTGGTGTAGTCGCGCGTGGGGCCGCAACCGGCCACCACGAGGTACCCGTCTTTGTCCAGCCGCTGGCAGATGGCGGTTCCGATGCCGCCCATACCACCCGTGACATACGCTACTTTCTTTGCCATGACTCTCTCCTTGATTTTGTGAATTATGAAAAACCGTTGAAACCATTAACTCTTTGGCCACCTGGCTTGCCGTCAGTCAGTTGCTATAAATTTAATAGCTACCTGCACATGACTGACAAGGGCTAGAGGCCTTTTTACCTGATATTCAGCGCTCCAGTGTGAGGGCAACCCCCATGCCGCCGCCAATGCAGAGGCTGGCGATGCCTTTTTTCGCGTCGCGCTTCGCCATCTCGTGCAGCAAGGTCACCAGGATGCGGCAGCCGGATGCGCCGATGGGGTGGCCGATGGCAATCGCGCCGCCGTTCACGTTGACCTTGCTGGTGTCCCAGCCCATTTCCTTGTTGACCGCGCAGGCCTGTGCCGCGAATGCTTCGTTGATTTCCAGCAGGTCGAGGTCTTGCGCCTTCCAGCCTGCGCGCTGCAGGGCCTTGGTGGACGCGGGCACAGGGCCCATGCCCATGTAAGCCGGGTCCAGGCCCGTGGTGGCGTAGCTGGCAATGCGCGCCAGCGGCTTGAGGCCCAGGGCCGCGGCCTTTTTGGCCGTCATCACCATCACGGCGGCCGCGCCGTCATTCAGGCCCGAGGCATTGCCCGCGGTCACGCCGCCGGCCTTGTCGAAGGCGGGACGCAAACCGGCCAAACCTTCGGCGCTGGTCTTGCGGTTGATGAATTCGTCGGCGGCGAACACCACCGGGTCGCCCTTTTTCTGAGGGATGGTGATGGGGATGATTTCGTCCTTGAACTTGCCGGCGTCCTGCGCGGCTGCAGCTTTGGTCTGGCTGGCCAGGGCCAGCGCGTCCTGCGCTTCGCGGTTGATCTCGTATTTCTTGGCCACGTTTTCGGCGGTGATGCCCATGTGGTACTGGTTGTAGACGTCCCACAGGCCGTCGACGATCATGGAGTCGACCATCTTCCAGTCGCCCATGCGCTGGCCGTCACGGGAGCCGTTGAGCACGTGCGGTGCGGCGCTCATGTTTTCCTGGCCGCCGGCAATCACGATTTCGCTGTCACCCGTGGCAACGGCCTGGGCCGCCAGCATGACGGCTTTAAGGCCGGAACCGCAAACCGCGTTGATGGTCAGGCCTGGAATGCCATTGGGAAAGCCGGCCTTGATGACCGACTGGCGCGCCGGGTTCTGGCCGACACCGGCTGTGAGCACCTGGCCCATGATGACTTCACCCAGCTGGTCGGCGTTGAGGCCGGAACGTTCGAGCACAGCCTTGATGACTGCGGCACCGAGTTCGGTGGCCGGAATCTTGGCCAGCGAGCCGCCGAATTTGCCCACTGCCGTGCGGCCGGCTGCAACGATAACGATGTCTTCCATGATGTTTTTCCCTTTAAGTTTCTGGATGTGGTTCTGAAGAATGCTTTTGAAAAGTGCTTTTGGCTGAAGTGCTACCCGGATTGCAAATCCGGATCAGGCCTTCGCCTTGACGTAGCGGCCCGGTGCGGCTTCGATGACCTTATGTTGGCGGCTGCCGTATGTTTTGGGTGCAGCAATTTGCTTGCCAGCATGGCCCTTGAGCCAGGCCGACCAGTCCGTCCACCAGCTGCCTGCGTGCTCGGTCGCCCCTTTGAGCCATTCAGCCTGCGTGGCTGGAAATTTGCCTTGCGGCAGCTTGTCGTTGGTCCAGTAGCTGCGCTTTTTCTTGGCGGGCGGGTTGATCACGCCGGCGATGTGGCCCGACGCACCCATCACAAAACGCTTCTTGCCGGGCAAGTGCTGGGTAGAGGCATACGCGCCGCCAATCGGCACGATATGGTCTTCACGTGAGCCGTAGAGGTAGACCGGAATGTCGACCTTGCGCAAATCCACCTTCTGGCCACACACCATGGCTTTGCCGGGTTTGACCAGGTTGTTTTCAAAGTAGGTGTTGCGCAGGTACCAGGCGTAAAAAGGCCCGGGCAGATTGGTGGAGTCGCTGTTCCAATAGAGCAGGTCAAAAGGCGGCGGCGTTTCGCCCTTGAGGTAATTGCCGACCACATAGTTCCACACCAGGTCATTGGGGCGCAGGAAGCTGAAGGTGGACGCCAGGTCTTGCCCCTTGAGCAAACCGCCCTGCCCCATCTCGGCTTCGCGGTACTTGACCGACGTTTCATCGATAAAGATGTCGAGGATGCCGGTGTCGGTGAAGTCGAGGAAGGACGTGAGCAAGGTCGCGCTGGCCACGGGCTTTTTGCCCTTCGCCGCCAGCACCGACAGCGCCGTGCCAAGGATGGTGCCGCCTACGCAGAAGCCGAGCGCATTGATGGTTTTCGCGCCGGTGATCTCTTGCACTACCTCAATCGCCTTGATGGCGGCGTGCTCGATGTAGTCGTCCCAGGTCTTGCCGGCCATGGACTCGTCGGGGTTGCGCCAGCTGACCACAAAGGTGCGATGCCCTTCGCTCACGGCATAACGGATCAGCGAGTTCTCGGGCTGCAGGTCAAGGATGTAGAACTTGTTGATGCAAGGCGGAATCAGCAGGAAAGGCTTTTCATACACCTTGGCCGTGAGCGGCTTGTACTCCAGCAGCTGGAAGAATTCGTTCTCGAATACCACGGCGCCTTCGGTGGTGGCGACGTTTTTGCCGACTTCAAACACGCTTTCGTCGGTCATCGACACATGGCCCTGCTTCATGTCGTGCAGCAGGTTGGTGATGCCCTGGGCAATGCTTTCGCCCCGGCTCTCGATGGCTTTTTGCTGGGCTTCGGCGTTGAGCGCCAGGAAATTGCTGGGCGCGGTGGCGGCCATCCATTGCTCGACCGCAAAGCGCACGCGTGCACGCGTTTTGGCGTCGGCCTGCACGGCTTCAGCCATGTCCATCAGGGTGCGGGCGTTCAGCAGGTAAGCCGAGGCGGAAAATTTGGAAACCGGGTTGGCTTTCCAGGCGTCACCGGAAAAACGGCGGTCTGATGAGACCAAGGTGTCGGCGCCGTCTTGCAGGCCCTGGTTCCACAGGGCCGAGGCGTCTGCGATATAGCGTTGCTGCAATTCCTGGAGCTTGGCCGGGTCGAACTGGAGCGCTGGCTGGGCCTGGCCTGGGCCCATGTTCAGGCCGGCATTGGAGCCGGCGTTTGCCATCACACCCATGGCCTGCTGCAGGCCTGCCGCAAAGGTCTCTTGCATCTGCCGGGCCGCTTCGGCCTGCTTTGCGTCAAAATTCATCTCGTCTCCCCGATCATGTTGAGTCTCGGTGACTCTTTTGAGTACACCAACAGTATCGTAGGATTTGCATTACAAATATCCAACCAGGCACCGGAGTTCTACGTATTTATGTATTTGATTGTCATCGCCTGGATTTACGTCGTGCTCATGATGAGCGTTGCCGAAGCCACCAACAGCACCGGCACACTTCTGGGTGCACTGGTTACCTTTGTACTCTATGGACTGGGTCCTGTGGCATTGGTGGTTTACCTGATGGGTGCACCTGCGCGCAGCAAGGCGATCAAAAAGCGCGCTGCGCAGGAACTGCAGCAAACTGCAGACGCTGCAGCGGCCGCTCATGCAGCCCTCGGGCAAAGCCCCTCGTCACTCGCGCCAGATGCAGGCAGCCATGCGCCCGGTGGTGCCGAAACCGTTGCCGCTGAGGCCCGCATCCCGCCGGTGGGAAAAAAACTTTGACGGATTGCGCACGGTGCACCAGGCATCGCTGCCGTCATTGCCAAATGCCTGCGTGATGCCCATGGCCTTCAGGCGCAGCCGCGCCAGCGCCGGCAGGTCAGCCAGGTATTTTCCCGTGCCGTGGGGAAGGAACAGGCCACCGGCTTCAGGCTGCACGGATTCGAACGCCGCTTTGACTTCAGCACCGACTTCGAACGCCGAAGGTCCAATGCACGGGCCGAGCCACGCTATTGTTTTGATAGCTGCCCGCCCATGCTGCTTATGGGCTAGAGCCAGAAAAGACTCATAAACCGCTTCCAGAACCCCTTGCCCTTGTGTGCCTGAAGGGCTTCCCGCCAACCCGCGCCAGCCCGCATGCGCCGCGGCCACGACTGTGCCGTCTTCGCTGGCGAGCAACACCGGCAGGCAATCAGCCACCATGATGGTGCACGCAAGCCCCGCCTGGTCCGTCACGCAGGCATCGGCTTTCTGGCCATCCAGCGCATCGGCATTCAAGACCAGTACCTCAGTGTCGTGCACCTGCTGCAGGAAAACCGGATGGCTTCCCGTCGCTTGCCGCAGCACGTCACGGTTGGCGGCAACATTGGCAGGCAAGTCGCCGACGTGGTCGCCCAGGTTCAGGCTGTCATAGGGCACGGGCGATACGCCGCCCGCCCGAGTGGTGAACACCGCCCGCACGCCGGCGGGTGCTGGCCAGTCGGGGGTCAGCCAATCGGTATGCAAGGGGGGTACCGGCTTCAAGCTTCGTTGTCCGGGCAGGCCGACGGCTGCGCTTTCTGGAACGCAGGCAATGCCATACACGCATCAAACGCGGCCATGGTGCGCGGCAGCCCATCAAAGCTCACGTTGAATCGCTTGGCGTTGAAGATTTGCGGCACCAGGCAGCAGTCCGCCAGCGTGGGCGTGTCGCCATAACAATAGGTCGATGCCGGCAACTGGGCCAGCTGGCGCTCAAACGCTTCCAGGCCCTCGCGGCACCAGTGCACGTACCAGGCGTTCTTGGCCGTTTCGTCGAGCTTGAGCTCCTTGACCAAATACTTCAGGACGCGCAGGTTGTTGATGGGATGAATCTCGCAAGCGATGGACTGGGCCAGCGCACGTACCTTGGCCCGTCCCAGTGCGTCGGCCGGCAGCAGGGCCGGCTCGGGGTGCAACTCGTCCAGGTATTCAATGATGGCCATGGACTGGGAGAGCTTTTCGCCGTCGACTTCCAGCAGCGGCACCAGGGTGTCGGCGGCCAGGGCGGCATAGGGCGGCTGCTTGTGCTCGCCTTTGGCGATATGCACGGGAATGTAGTCGTAACCCAAGCCCTTGAGCTCCATCGCAATGCGTACACGAAACGACGAAGAAGAGCGGAAATAGTTGTGGAGTTTCATCTCTAAAGCATAAACGAAGGCCCCCACGTTCGCTCACTGCGTGTAGCTCTCTGCCCCCCGAGGGGGCGCTGCGCCTGCGGCCCGGCAAAGCCGGTTCCGCGGCCCCTGCCGGGTTAAGAATTCAGGGGGGGTTCAACCAGCGGGGGCCGAGGGTACGGCTTTGCCGGCCCTAGGCGCCGCCCCCTTGAGGGGGAGCAGGCTACACGAAGTGAGCCTGGACAGGGGTGGGCTTGTTCTGCCCGGCAAAGCCGGTTCCGCGGCCCCGGCTGGGTTAAATACATCCCCGCTCAATCGCGTGGGCGACTGACGCGCAGGCAGTCCGCCTCTACCATTGCTTTTTTGCCCACCCGTCACTCCCGGAGACACCATGAGCGCCATCACCACCTTGACCAACCACCAGATCCGCCTTGCCAGCCGTCCCGTCGGACTGCCCACGCGCGACAACTGGAGTTTCACCACCGAGCCGGTCGCCGAGCCCGGCCCGGGTGGCGTGCTGGTCAAAACCCTGTACCTGTCGCTGGACCCCGCCATGCGCGGCTGGATGAATGACGCCAAGAGCTACATCCCGCCGGTGGAGATCGGCGCCGTGATGCGTGCCGGCGGCGTGGGCAAGGTGATTGCCTCGCAAAACCCGGCCTTTGCCGTGGGCGACTATGTCAACGCCGCGCTTGACGTGCAGGAGTATTGCCTGATCCCGGCCGACCAGATCAAGCGCAGCGGCATGTTCAAGATTGACCCGCGCCTGGGCCTGACGTCCTGGCTCAACGTGCTTGGCCTGCCCGGCATGACGGGTTACTTCGGCCTGCTGGAAGTCGGCCTGCCCAAGGCGGGCGAAACCGTGGTGGTTTCGGGTGCCGCCGGCGCCGTAGGCCAGACGGTCGGCCAGATTGCCAAGCTCAAGGGTTGCCGCGTGGTCGGCATTGCCGGCGGTAAAGCCAAGTGCGACTGGGTGGTGAACGAGCTGGGCTTTGACGCCTGCATCGACTACAAAAACGGCGACGTGCGCGCCGGGCTGAAAGAGCATTGCCCCAAAGGCATCGATATTTACTTCGACAACGTCGGCGGCGAGATCCTGGACATGGTGCTGGCGCGCCTGGCACGCGGCGCCCGCATCATCATCTGCGGCGCCATCAGCCAGTACAACAACACCACGCCTGTAAAAGGCCCGGCCAATTACCTGTCGCTGCTGGTGAATCGCGCCCGCATGGAAGGCATTGTGGTGTTCGACTACGCCGACCGCTACCACGTCGGCGTGGCCGAAATGGCGGGCTACCTCAAGGCCGGCACCATGAAGAGCAAGGAAGACATCGTCGCCGGGCTGGACACCTTTCCCGAGACGCTGCTCAAGCTCTTCAATGGCGAGAACTTCGGCAAGCTGGT
>JAJKJM010000109.1 GCA_021153985.1 Polaromonas sp. | reverse complement strand
GTAGCCCGCTCCCCAGACATCGGCCAAGGGGATCGGGCGAATGAGGCCCAGCAAGCAGTTGCAGAAGGTGAAGAAGCCATGCCTACCGACAAACTGGTAGATGTGTCACCACTGGCGCTGCGCATGAGCAGCCCGTTTAATGCGGGTTATTGGCTCGCAGCTGCTTAAAGCAAAACCACAGGGGGCCCCTCGCAGGGGCTCCCAAAAAAAAGCCCGTCAGAGACGGGCTTTTTTTATGCCGAAACACCTGCCGTTCAATTCGCAAGCGCCTGTGCCAGCGCGACATACTCGGCCACGGGCACTTCCTCAGCCCGGCGCTGCACATCAAACGCGCCGCTAAAAGCGCGTGCCGCCAGCCATTGCCCCAGCGTGTGGCGCAGCAGTTTGCGACGCTGGCTGAAGGCCACTTGCACCAACTCGCTGAGAAGTTTGACATCCAGCGCCATCGGCACGGGGTGGGGAACCATACGTACCACCGCACTGTCCACCCGCGGGGGCGGATCGAAGCTCTGCGGCGGCACAAAAAGAACGTTTTCCATGGCGTAGCGCCACTGCAGCATGACGCTCAACCGACCATAGTCGCTGGTGGCCGGTGATGCCACCATGCGGTCTATCACTTCCTTTTGCAGCATGAAATGCTGGTCTTCTATCACCTCCACCGCATTCAGAAGGTGAAACAGGATAGGTGTGGAAATGTTGTACGGGAGGTTGCCGACGATCCGTAGTTTTTGCCCGTCCGCGCAGGCGGTGCGCGCCAATTGATGGATGTCCACCTTGAGGATGTCGGATTCGACCACGCTGAGCTGGGGATGTGCCCGCAGCTGCCGGGCCAGATCGCGGTCCAGCTCAATCACCGTCAGGTTCCCCAGGCGCTCGACGAGGGGCTGCGTCAATGCCGCAAGCCCGGGGCCTATCTCAACCATGGCCTGGCCGGGCCGCGGTGCGATCGCCTGGACGATGCCTTCGATGATGCCCTGGTCAGTCAGAAAGTGCTGGCCAAAACGCTTGCGTGGGATGTGCTTCACGATGTATTGGCCTTACCCATAAAAAAATCAGCATGAGCCGTGGAACCGGCTTTGCCGGGCCACAGGCGGGCGGCCCCCTCGAGGGGCAGGAAGCTACACGCAGTGAGCGACCGTGGGGGCTATCTCACTGCGGCGGTTCACGGTACTCCACATAGGCGCGGCCGCGCACCTCCTGAGCCCACAGCGCATAGGCGTCGCCCTGTTTTTTCTCGCGCAGCACGCCGCGCGCGATCTCACGCTGGTCACGCTGCGAAAGCTGGGTTTCGCGACGCTCAAGTACCTGAACGAGGTGCACGCCGAACCGGGAAACCAGTGGATCGGAGACCTGGTTGAGCGCCAAGCCGTTCATGACTTTCTCGAACTCGGGCACAAACACGCCGGGGCTGACCCAGCCCAGGTCGCCGCCTTCCTTGGCTGAACCGTCTTCGCTGTTCTCCCGGGCAAGGGCTGCAAAATCAGCTCCCGCCTGGATGCGTTTTTTGAATTCAGCGAGTTTTTCAACCGCGGCGGCTTCCGTCAGCTTGGGACTCAAGCGCAGCAAAATGTGCCGGGCGTGGGTTTGTGTCACGGTCGTACCGGGCATGCCGCCCTGGCGCTTTTCGATCACCTTGAGGATGTGGAACCCGGCGCCGCTTCGCACCGGGCCGGCCAATCCGCCGGTTTGCAGGTTTTTCGTCGCCTCGACAAAAAGGGTGGGATAGCGGTCCGCGGTCCGCAGCCCCATCTGGCCACCGGTAGCGCGCGTGGAAGACGCGGAGAATTCCGCGGCCAGCGTCGCGAAGTCGCCACCGGCACGGGCACGGTCAAGCACTTGCTGGGCCTTGGCCTGCAGCGCCGCGACCTGATCAGGTGTGGCGTTCTCGGGTACCGCCACCAGGATTTCGCCCAAATTGAGCGCCACGGAGGACAGCTCAGCGGCGGCGCCGCCGCCTTCCTGGTCGCGCAGGAACTGGTCGATCTCCTGTTCGGTCACGGTGATGCGCGACTCCAGCTCACGCTGTCGCAAGCGGCCCACCAAAAGCTCGTCGCGCACTTCGGAACGGAACTGGGTGTAGTCGATGCCGTCCGTTTTCAGGCGGCTGCGCAGCTGTTCCACCGTGATCTGGTTCTGGTTGGCCACGGTCTGGATGGCGTTTTCGATCGTGTTTTCGTCGATACGGATACCCGAAGCGCGCGCCAATTGCAGCTGCGCCTTGTCGCTGATCATGCGCTCCAGGATTTGCGGCACCAGTTCGCTGCGGGGTGGCAGCGCCGTGCCTTGCTGTGCGATTTGCTGCTCGGTGCGGATCAGCTTGAGACGGACTTCGCTGTTGGTGATCGGTTCGGAATTCACCACCGCGACGATGAAATCGGCCTGGCGTTGCGCGCCACCCTGGGCCGGTGCCCTCGTACCTGACAGGTCGGGCAGGCGCAGCGGGTTGGACGGCCTGAGCCCCTGGGCCTGCACCGGCGCCACCAACACGGCCGACAACGCCAACGTGATGGCGGCAGCGCGTGTCACGCTCGGGAAGAAGTCCGGGGAAAAACGGGTATTAGTCATAAGTAGTAAAGCGGCTTGGAGCATCGATTTTCTCACGCAGGTACTGATAGCGCGGAACATTTGACTTGAGGGTTTCCAGGGGGTTGGCGCCGATGCGCGAAAAGCCCACCAATTCCAGCTGGAACATGATTCGGGTATCCGACGTCCCCGTCCCCGTCTGTGAGCGCTGCAGCACGACCCGGCCGATCCAGCAGCAGCCGTCGTATTCGACGCCAACGATCGAATCGACCAGCCGCTTGTCGAGTACGCTGTAATTCAGCCGGCCGACTGCGTAGTAGCGCCCGCCGCCCTGGCCTTGCCCGGCGCCCAGATCCTTTCCCTTGTCGCCCCACAGGTCATTGATGGGCCATTGCCAGCCGATGTCAATTTGCTCGCTGACGTTGCGCTGGCGCCGGAATGCGGCGCTGATGACACGGTAATTGCTGGGGTTGTAACGCACGCCAATGGACGCCCGCTCTGACTGCCGGGTTTTCGGGTTGTACTGTACGGTGCTGTCAAAAGACCACTGCGGCACCCAGTTGACAGAGGCCCCGACCAGCAGATCGCTGATGCGGTCGGTGATCGGCAGCGCACCGGGGAGCCCCACCTTCTGGTCCTCAAACCGCAGGCGCTGCGCAATGCCAACCCGCACGGCTTCAGCGCCCGTGGCGGGATCCAGCAGGCGCGACGTCACGCCCAGCGTCAAAAGGTTCGCGTCCGAAATCCGGTCGTTACCGACAAAGGCATTTTCGGTGAACACCGTCGCAAAGTTGAAGTCATTGATACCCGAATCGTAGTTGGGCAACAGGCTCTGGTCGCGATAAGGCGTTCGGACATAAAAGGCCCGCGGCTCCAGCGTCTGTGTGAAGCTGCGGCCCAGGAAGCTGGCCTCGCGCTCGAACTGAAGGCCGCTGTCCAGGCTGAAGGTCGGGACGACCCGCGAGGCCGTCCTGGCGCCGCCGACCAGCGGCGCATCGAACTGGTAGCTGGTGGCGTGCAGCTGCACCTTGGGCGTGATGAACCCTGCCGACGACAGCCAGGGACGGCTGATCTGCAGCTTGGAATAGGCCCGGTTGCTATTGGGCTGGTTCGTCAGGACCCTGTCCGCCGAGAAGCGGGTGTACTCGCCCTCGATCGACCAGTCGAAGCCGTTGCCCAGTCCCCACAGGGGGGCATCCACCCGGGTGTAGGCTGCCGTGAACTGCGGAAGGCGGTCGTAGGGCGGGACGATGGGCGAAGTCACGTCCTGCAAGGTCTGCCACTTCAGGGTGCGCAGGGTGCTGGTAAAGAAGCCCCGGCCCCAGGACACAGTGGCGTCCTGAGACAGCAGGCGCTGGGTGGTGGAGCCGGAGCGCGCCGGAAAATCTTTCCAGTAATCGTTGTCGCTGACACGATTCAGGTTGAGGTTGAGCCCAAGGGCGCCGATGGCCGACAAGCCGGTATCAATGGTGCCGGTGTGCTGGTAACCGTAGGACCAGCGGTCCCGGTCACGCAGCTTGTCGCCGGGCAGGTAATTGCCACTCAATTTACCGTAGTAACTGGGCTCCAGGTAGCGGAACTCGCCAGCGAGGTCTATACCGCGCTTGCTGAGGATCGCCGGGGAAAACGTCGCATCCCGGTTCGGCGCGATATCAAAGTAATAAGGCTGGCGAAACTCAAAACCGTTGGTCGACCCCATGCTCACTGTCGGCGGCAGCAGGCCCGACTTGCGCTTGTCGCTTAACGGGAAGCTGAACTTGGGAAACGCCAGGATCGGCACGTCCTTGAAGCGCACCACCGCGGAGTTGGCCACACCCACCTCGGTCTCGAAGTCGAACTCGAAACTCCTGGCCCGCAGCACCCAGGCAGGTTTCCAGCTCTCCTCGTCGTCGCGCTCGCAGGTGGTGTAGGTGGCGACATGGGCCGTCATGTGGTTCTCATCGAGAAAGTCCACGCGCTCGGCCTTGCCGTTGCCGCCGTTGCTCAGAAACCGGTAACCGGGCGTTGTGAAGAAACCTTCAAACCGGTCCAGCTTGATTTCCAGCTCAGGGCCTTCAAAGCGGTTGCCGGACCGGTTGATGCGGACGTTGCCCCGGCTTTTGAGCTGGTCGTCAGGTTGGTAATACTCGATGCGGTCTGCACGGATCGACGTGGGGCCCCGGCGCAATTCAGCGTTGCCGTCGATCACTGTCTCCAGATCGGGCCGGCCCGACACGCGGTCGCCGAAGATAAAGGTCGGGCCCCGGTCCTGCGGGTCGTTGGAGACTTCTTCAGCCAGTTGAGACGAAGGCTTCAGTTTTAGCGCGCCTTCGGTTTCCGCCATTTCCGCCGGCGTGGCGGCTTGCGCGGCCCGTGGCGGCGCGGGCGCAGTCTGGGCGTGCGCCGTCCCGGCGGCGGCAATTCCCAGTGTGGCGCAAACCATCAGCCTGGAGACAGCTTGAGCTATCGGGGAGAGAATAAAAGGCGAGGGGGATGCGCGGCGCATCGTTTATGTGAGATAAACCCGTTTGTAAAATCAGGCCTGATTATCCATGACCCTCCATCTCCTCCCCGCGCGGCCAGACCAGAGCACCACGGCAGGGCGGCCAAAGGCCTCGCAAACATGAATCTCCCCCCCATTGCCTGGGCCGACCCCGCCCGTGCCAGCGCCTTCGGCCACTGGCTGGCCGCCGTAGCCGGCCAGCATGGCCTGCGGGCCGATACCGTCAGGTCTGCGTCCGCCGACGCCAGCTTTCGCCGTTACTTCAGGGTCGATGCGGCGGCTGGCGACACCAGCTACATCGTGATGGACGCACCGCCCGCGCAGGAAGACTGCAAGCCGTTCGTCAAGGTGGCTGGCCTGATGGCGGGGGCCGGCTTGACCGCACCGCGCGTGCTGGCATGGGATGAGCCCCTGGGCTTCATGCTGCTGAGCGACCTGGGTGCGCAGACCATGATGGAAGCCATCGCCCCGCCCGCCGGGGTGGACGCCATTGCCAGCCCGGCACCCGCACACTACGACCTCTACGTAGACGCGGTAGACGCCCTGGTGCGCTGGCAGCTCGCCTCACAGCCCGGCGTGCTGCCTCCTTATGACGACGCGCTGCTGTCGCGTGAACTGTCACTCTTTCCCGACTGGTATGTCGCCCGACACCGCGGGATCGCGCTGGACACCGGGCTTCAGGACAAGCTGAACGTCATCTTCGACCAGATCAAGGCCAGCAACCTGAATTCGCTCGACGGCGCACGTGTCTACGTGCACCGCGACTTCATGCCTCGCAATCTCATGATTACTCACGCAGAAGACGTGAAATTTTCCGACGGGCCGCCCCTGGGAAACGAACCCCGCAGCTTGTCGAAAAGGGGCAGCGAAGCACACGCAGTGGCAAGCGTGGGGGCCCCATCTTTAGGTATTCTTGATTTTCAGGACGCGGTCTACGGGCCCATTACCTACGACATCGCCAGCCTGATGCGCGATGCCTTCCTGACCTGGGAAGAGGATTTTGTGCTGGACATCACCGTGCGCTACTGGCAAAAGGCGCGCAAGGCCGGCCTGCCGGTGGGCGACGATTTCGGCGAGTTTTACCGTGCCGTCGAATGGATGGGCCTGCAGCGCCACCTGAAGATTCTCGGCATCTTTGCGCGGCTCACGCTGCGTGACGGCAAGCCCAAATACCTGGCCGACACGCCCCGCTTTATCAGATACGCCCGCAACACCGCCGCGCGCTACCGCCAGCTCGGACCGCTGATGGTGCTGCTTGACGAGATCGAAGGCAATGAAACCCGCGTGGGTTACACGTTTTGATAAAAAATCGGCCTCCAGCCCATAGCCCGCATGGGCAAGCAGCTATTATTTTTATAGCGTCACCCTCGGCGCTGCGCCGCGGCGCCTCAAGGCTCGTCCCGTGACAGCCCGTTTTTACGCCGACATCGCCCTGTCGCCCGGCAGCTCCGTCAGCCTGCCCGCGCATGCGGCGCGCCATGTGCAGGTCTTGCGCATGCAGCCCGGCGATGCTCTCACGCTGTTCAACGGCCAGGGAGACGGCCAGCCCGGCAGCGAAGGGGAGTTCGCCGCCACCGTCGAGCGCATGGGCCGCAGCGACGTCGAGGTGCTGGTCGGCGCCTATACCGCCACGGCGCGTGAGGCCAAACGGGCTGTCCACCTGGCCGTCGGCATGCCGGCCAACGAACGCATGGACTGGCTGATCGAAAAAGCCGCCGAGCTGGGTGTGGCCAGTATCCAGCCCCTGATGAGCGAGCGCAGCGTGCTGCGCATCAAAGGCGAGCGAGCCGACAAAAAGCTGGCGCACTGGCGGGGCGTTGCCATCGCCGCCTGCGAACAATGCGGCCGCAGCCGAGTGCCGCTCATCCACGACGCCGCCAACCTGGCCGACTGGCTCAAAGGCGCAGGACAAAGCACGGCAGACGGCGTTGTCCGGCTGCTGCTCTCCCTACAGGATGGCACCCGGCCGCTGGCCGAAGCGGCAACCGCAGCCGGCAACGGCGCGCTGACCTTTCTGAGCGGCCCCGAGGGCGGCCTCAGCCCGGCCGAAGAGGCGGCGGCCATGGCTTGCGGCTTTGCCGCCGTCACCCTGGGCCCGCGCGTGCTGCGGGCCGAAACCGCACCGCTTGCCTGCCTGGCGTTTCTCGCAGTGGCAGGCGCAGGCACTGCGCCATGAACCGCAATCTCTGGCTGCTGGCCGTCTGCCAAGGCCTCTTTCTCACCAACAACGTCACTTTCATCGCCATCAACGGGCTGGTCGGCCTGAACCTGGCGCCGCTGGGCTGGATGGCGACACTGCCTGTCATGGGCTATGTGGTGGGCGGCGCGCTCTCCACCTGGGCGGTGGCGCGCACGCAAGCGCGCTTCGGGCGCAAGACTTCCTTCCAGCTGGGCCTGCTGGTGGCTGTCGCTTCGGCCCTGCTGTGCTGCTACGCGGCATACAGCAAAAATTTCTGGCTGCTGGTGGCAGCCACCGTCGTGGCGGGCTACTACAGCGCCAATGCCCAGTTGTACCGCTTTGCCGCCGCCGAGCTTGCCCTGCCGGCCTTTCGCGAAAAAGCCATTTCCCTCGTCATGGCAGGCGGCCTGCTGGGCGCCGTTGCCGGGCCCAACCTGGCGATGCGCACGCAAAGCCTGACCGACGTGCCCTTTGCAGGCGCCTACCTGGCGTTGGCCGGTGTGGCACTGCTGGCGATGCTGCTGCTGGCCTTCATCCAGTTTCCACCGCCGCCCGAAGCGCATGCGGCGCGGGGAGGGCGGCCGCTTGCTGAAATCATGCGGCAGCCCGTGTTCATCGTCGCCGCCGCCGCCGGTGCGCTGGGCTTTGGCGTGATGAATCTCCTGATGGCGGCCACACCAATTGCCATGCAGGTGTGCGGGCTGCCGTTTTCCAGCGTTGCGCTGGTGCTGGAGTGGCATGTGATCGGCATGTTTGCGCCCGGTTTTTTCACCGGCCACCTGCTCCGGCGCTTTGGCACCCTGCCCATCATGGCGGTGGGGCTGGCGCTCAACGTGGTGTGCGTGCTGATCGCGCTGTCGGGCGTGGAACTCAAGGAGTTTCTGGGAGCGCTCTTTTTGCTGGGCCTGGGCTGGAATTTCCTTTTTACGGGCAGCACCACACTGGCACTCACGGCCTATCGGCCGGAAGAAAAAGACAAGGCGCAGGGCGCGCTGAATTTCTGCATTTTTGCCGTGCTGGCGGTTTCTTCGCTGGCCTCTGGCGTACTGGTCACCACGCAGGGCTGGGCGCTGCTGAACCTGGGTTCACTGTTGCCGCTGGCGCTCACCGCAACGTTACTGGGCTGGCTTGCCCTGACTCAACGCAAGAGCCAGAATGCCTGAGAGCCTGTTCACGGGCCCTTTGTTTTCCGCGCGCCGTTTTATTCATCTCACCAGAGGAGTTTGTCATGGGTTTACTCGATTCTGTATTGGGCAGTGTCCTCAAGAACAGCCAGCAGAGCCAGCCAGGCAATGCTGCCGCCGGCAGCCTCGGCGGCTTGATCGGGATGCTCGCCAGCAACCCGCAACTGATCCAGATCGTCACCGGCATGCTGGCCAACAATGGCGGGCAGGGCGGTCTTGGCGGCCTGGTCGGCAAGTTTGAACAGGCCGGCCTGGGCGATGCCATCCAGTCATGGATCGGCGGCGGCGCCAATCAGCCTGTTTCAGGCGACCAGATCACCAGCGCGCTGGGTTCGGACACCGTGTCCGATATCGCTGCCCAGCTAGGCGTGGACCCGGGTGATGCCGCCAGCCAGCTCTCCCAGATGCTGCCGGGCCTCATCAACCACCTGACGCCCGAGGGCCAGGCGCCCGCACAGGGACTGGGCAACGGCGAAGACCTGATGGGTATGCTGGGCGGCCTGCTTCAGCAGCGTTGAACGGCTGGCGGCAAGCGGTTTACTATTGTTTTTATAGCGCCATGCCCAGATACCTATTGGGCTGGAGCCGGTTTTTGCTTAAAACCTAGAAGCGTGCGTCCAGCCAGGCCTTGAACGTGTCAAACACCTGCGCCGACTCGACCTCATTGAAGATCTCGTGATAGAGGCCCTCAAAGCACCGTGCAGTCACCGTGCCAGGCGTGACCCCCGCAGAGTTGGCGGCGTTTTCCGCAAAAGCGCGGCTTCCGGCCGGCTTGACGAGCCGGTCCGCGCCCGCATACATCAGCAACGTAGGCGTGCGCCACTGGGCGGCAGCGGCCACCGTGGCCGGGCCGGCAGTCGCGATGAACTTGCCCAGGCGGGGCGAAATCCGGTTATGCACCAGCCGGTCGGCCAGGTATTTTTTGACCACTTCCTCGTCGTGCGAGAGGTAGCGCGCGTCCAGGCCGTTGCCCACACACAGGTCGGGCGCCAGCTTTGGCATGAAGGCCAGCAGCAGTTTTTGCAAAGGCCCCAGCCCCGGGTCCAGCGCCGGAGAAGACATCACCAGGCCGTCCACCGGGCGCATGCCCAGCGAAACAAAGCGGCTCACGACTAGGCCGCCCATGCTGTGTCCCAACAATATCAGGGGCAGTCGCTCGGAGGTGTCCGGGTGCCGCCTGTCTGCATAGGCCGCCTCCAGAAGGCGCATGCCGCGTAAACGCGTGTCGTCGACCACCTCGGCCAGGTCATCGAGCAGGGCGGTCTCATTGGGCAAGGCCCCGCGGGCACCACCCGACTCGCCATGGCCCCGCTGGTCGTAGGCGCGCACGGCAAACCCCCATTCCATCAACTGGTGCGCGACGTGGTCGTAGCGGCCGGCATGCTCGCCCAGGCCGTGCACCAGCAACACAATGGCGCGCGGCGGCGGCGCATAGTGGCCCATTTCGTGCGCCCAGGCATCCAGCGGCCACTCATACAGGGCCAGGTTCTCCCCGTCGCGGGCGGTGAAGGGCTCTAGGATGGTCGACTGCATGCGGCGGCGCAGGCCTTGCCTGGCACGGCTGAGGCATGCGCCACGGGCAAGCCGCGGCGCAACAAAGAAGAGTGGCGTGCCCGCATCAACCGGGAACGCGGGCCATCACATGCGCGACCGCGGCGGTCAGCTTTTTCGCATAGGGCACATTGAGGAATTCGTTGGGGCCGTGCGCATTGCTCTTGGGGCCCAGCACGCCGCAGACCATCATCTGCGCCTTCGGGAAACCCTTGCTCAGCATGTTCATCAGCGGGATGGTTCCGCCCTGGCCAATGGTGCCGCAGGGCGCGCCGAAAAAGCTCTGCGACGCATCATTGAGCGCGTTCTCAAACCAGGGCACAGTACTGGGCGCATTCCAGCCGGTAGAACCACCCTTGCTCTCGAAAGTCACTTTGGCCTGGTAGGGCGCATTGTCTTCGAGCAGGGTCTTGAGTTCCTGCACAGCCGCGGCAGCGTCGATCAGCGGCGGAAAACGCAACGACAGCTTGAACGCGGTGTAAGGCCGCAGCACATTGCCCGCATCCTTGAGCGCCGGAAAGCCTTCAGCGCCCGTCACGCTCAACGTGGGGCGCCACGTGCGGTTGAGCAGGGCCTCCACCGGGTCGGTGGTAGTGGGCAATGCAAACGTGCCGGAGCCTTCGCAGTCATAGTGCGCCCACGGAAAGCGCTTGTAGATTTCTGCGCCGAGGATTTTGGCGGTGGCCTGCGCCTGGGCCAGGCGATCGGCCGGGACTTCACAGT
>JAJKJM010000108.1 GCA_021153985.1 Polaromonas sp. | reverse complement strand
TTCAAAGTTGGGCCGTGCCCAAAATCTGGCTAGGCCCCGCCGGCACTATTACGCCCCTGCACTGCGATTACGACGACAACCTGTTCGCGCAGGTGTGGGGGGAGAAACGCTTCCTGCTCTACCCGCCCCATCACGCTGAATTTTTATACCTGCGCGAAGCCAATCCAGTGCTTTTCGGCTCTCCCTTCGACCCGGAGGCTCCTGACTATGAGGCCTTTCCATTGGCTCGCGAGGCCCGACTGGTGGAATGCACGGTAGGGGCGGGTGAGATGCTGTACCTGCCCGCCGGCTGGTTTCATCATGTGCGCGCTTTGGAGTTGTCGCTGTCCGTCAACAGGTGGACACGTGACAGGCCGCTTGCCTTGAACGGCCAGAAATGAGCCCGCAAAATAGCCATGCGTCAACTGAATCAGCCACTGGGGGCCAAAGAATGAATTTGCGCAAACCGGCACTATGGTTTGGCATCGGGCTTATGTTCGCTGGATGGTTGTATTGCGGCACGGCATTGGCGCAAGCCCAGGACTGGGCGGTGCAAACCGTGTCGTCCCGGACCTCAACCAACGGTAAGCAGGCCACGCTTGCCATCGCCGTATACAAAGCTGAATCTGCCGCTGGTTCCGTCACTGCACAGCCCGCACGGCATGTGCTTGTAGTTCCAAGACTGGTGGGCAATCCTCTGCTAAAAATACAGGGTGGCGCAGTCGACCTACCGCTCGGTGGTCCTTGGGTGAGGGGGGCGGCGCATTTGCAGGCGCGAGGCGTTTCGGTCGTCTATGTAGATGTTCCCAGTGATGCCGAAGGCCGCGGCCTTACGGCCCGCCCGCTCCGCGAAGTAAGGCAGGATTTGGCGGCTGTGGCCAAAGAAGTGCAACGGCAGTTTCCGGGAGCGCAGATTCACTTGGCCGCCATCATTTCGGTTGCCCCGCTTCTGGACATTGCTGGAGATATTGAAGGTTTCGACAAGATTGTGCTGGCCGCCAGTGCGTTGAGCGAAAACCGCAGCAGTGACTGGAGCTCTTTGCGAAAACCCGTGCTGATGTTGCACGCGCCTTCTGCACAGTGCGACGTCACCCCGTTTCTTGAAGCCCAGGCGATTGCCACGCGCAGCCGTTTCACTTTCGTCCAGGTTGGCTACAGACGGCAAGAGCAAAAAGGTGATTGTGGACGCAACGGCCAGTATGTGCTGACGGGGCAGGAGGCACTTGTCGCCAGAACGGTGGCCGATTGGCTGGACGGAAAAGAAATTGCCTCAGTCATCGGTCAACGCAATCCGCCTATCGCCTGGCGCGAGGAAATCGTGACCTATCAGGCGCCGAGCGCCTTCGGCAGCAACTTGCTCGAAGCTACTTTGTTGTTGCCTGAGGCCAGCAGCTTTGGCGCGGGGCCCTATCCTGTCATGGTGTGGAGCCACGGCGATATCGTGGTCGACAACCCCGCCATGCGTTACAAAAGCCGGATACGCGACATGGTGGTCGCGCGTGAATTCCTGCAACTCGGTGTGGCGGTGTTGATGCCGGCGCGCCGCGGGGTCGGCATGTCGCAAGGCAGCTACCCTGCGGGTTTCTCGGCGGGTGACGCGGACGCCACCTATAAAGCCCGGGTGCATGCTGAAGACATGTTGCCGGCGCTTGCCTGGCTGAAGACACGCAATGAGCTTGATGCCGGCCGGATCATCCTGTCAGGCCAGTCTGCCGGAGGCTACGCCACGATGTACCTCGCCGGTCAGAACCCGGCAGGGGTGATAGGCGCCATCGATTTCTCAGGCGGCCGCACCAATATGACCGGCATTCGCGCCCCCACAGACATTAACCAAATGATGGTGGACGGCTTTGCGGAGTTCGGAAAAACCACCCGAGTTCCCACGCTATGGGTGTTTGCCGAAAACGACAGCCGTTACACCGCGAACACCATACGGGCCGCATACGAGGCCTTCGAGAAGGCCGGAGGGAAAGGACGTCTTTTGCTCAACCCGGCCATTGATGTTGACGGGCACTTTATCTATCACAAGCCTGATTTGTGGCGCGTGGCGCTTAAGGAGTATTTGAGTGAGATTGGAGCAGTGGCATATGCCAATAGCATTGCCAGTACACAAAAAACTTCTTGGCCAGTGTTCGTGAAGTGGTTGCTTGCTGAGGACTGTGCCGACGAATCAAACAGCTATCTCGATCTAAAGACCTTAGGTCAGCAGCAGCCTAAAACTTTCAATGTTCGGCAGGAGGATGCGCCAGGCTCTCCGCTCGGGTGTGCATCCAGTGATGTAAGGCGTACTTCATGAATTTCCGTAAAATAATGCTCCGCTGCGCGGCTGTTCTGCTGCTGTCCGTGCTTACGGCGTGCGCTACTCCACAATTACTCAGTGGCCATGCACTTCATAATTTTTCCTTTGATGCTTCTCGGGAAAGTACTGGAACGGTAGTTCTTTTCTATCGTTACGGGTCGGCCAACGAATACGGCTTACAAACCGAGCAGGAGGACCTGCCGCAAGGTAAGAGTCGTCAAGGCGTAAGCGTTACCGGCGATATGCCCGTTGGCAAAGATCTGTATGTCAAGTGGCGCGATGAAGCGACAGGAAAAGTCTACGAAGAGACCGTGGACTTGAAGTCGCGCCTGCCTTTCAGTATGGACAAGCAGCAGCTTCACTTCATCATTGAGGGGGCGCAGCTATTCGTGTATGTGATTTCCTATGAGCCGGTGCGCGACGTGATGAGCTCTGAAGAGGCGGCGCGGATAAGGTCGACGCATAAAACACTCAGGCAAAAAGTTTTCAGTTTTAAGCTTCGTAATCGGGTTATTCAGATCTATCCAACGAAACTGATTGATCCTCATTTGCCTTCTCAATTTCAAAAGTGATTTCGATCTGTTCGCATAGATGAATATAAACCCAGGAGGAAAATCATGACCGCAGTGGCTACCACGCTTGATTCAAGCCAAATCAATACAGTTCTCAATACAGCCCAGAATATCGCCCAGGCTGCGGTACCTGTGGTTGGCGGTAAGACGTTTACATTTCTCGGAGCTTTCGACGGAACTCGCAATGACCGAGAGAATTTGTCGCTCGCGGGCACCTCTTACAGCACCAATGTTGGACAGATCGAACAGCAGATTTTTGCAGCAAATGCAGGGAATGCCGATGTCAAAACGGGATATTACCGTGGTGTTGGTACATCTCCGACGTGGGGCTCATGGGATCCCAGTGCGCCAATACCTACAGGCGCCTCGATAGATACCGCCGTCCTGGCATATGAGGACTTCAATGCCGCAGCCTCAGCATGGCTTAAGGCCAACCCGGATGGAAATATCAACATCATGCTCACGTCGGCTAGTCGTGGCGGGGGAACAGCTGCACTATTCTCGCAACTCGTATTTGAGCGGGGTGTGGTTGACCCGGATACTCACGAAGTTCTCCTTCCTCCTGGGAGGTCGTTAATTGTTGGCGGGGTGATTCTGGATACCGTGAATACGGGCATGAGTACCAACGCAGCATTTATGGGCGCCAATAATCTGGTTTTTGTAGGCGCAGAAAACGACTACCGGCAGGCGTTCAAGGCCTTGGATAACACCAGTCAGACCGGCGAGGAAAACGCGCTCCTTACTCTGCTGGGTAACCATACGGACATTCTCGGCGGCTACGATCGGGGAATCGGGGCTGCCATTTTGGGGGGTGCTGATGGCAATTCCGGAATGGTTGGCTACTTTCGAAATAAAGGGTTGCTTGTCTCCAGCACGCCTGCAAATCGAATTTTTGATTCTGCAAACCCTCCTGTTGTGCACACAGAAGAAACTGACGGCTATAACAATCAATTGTGGGATGTCTACGGATCTTTCGCTGCGGGATCTACCCGTCTTACTCAACCTGGTGTTGAGGTGCCACCGACTCAATACAACCCCGACGGAAGTGAGCAACGCAGCTACATCAATGTAGATGGGAAGCGTGTAACTGTATGGACCAAGGAAGACGCTGATGGCAGCGTGATCCAGAAGACCTCTGTTGCGGCTGCGGACACCGGGCAGATTATTGTCCAGACGCAAACAGAAACCAATGCCGATAAGACTTCGCAAACGCTTTCGTACCGTACGGGCGATGGTGACTGGAAGCAAGTTACTTCTACGAAGACGAATATTGGCGACGACAATTCTTACATGCTGACAAGGAGTTATAGCGACGGTAAAAGTATTGAGTACACATTCAACTCCAACGGCTCGGTATTTCAAACGGCGACTACTCTACCGACCAGTTTGGGAACGAAAACCACCACGGTAGACGGTGCGGGAAACCTCAAGAGTACTGTTGATATTCAAATCTTCAATGACGAGTCCCGTCAGGAAACCACCACGACGCCGGATGGCAAAGTTATTGTTCGTAGCTTTGACCCTAATCAGCAACTCGCCGGTGTCATTACCGATACGCCTGATGGTGTGGGTGGCATGAATCGTATCGTCAGTATTGTGGTGGACGGAAAAGAGGTGTTGATAAGCCAGCATGCCACCGGGGCCGCTTTGGCTGACGGTGAAGGTGACAATGATTACGAGACTATAGACGTAGAGATTGATGGGGACGATGCAATCGATTCAGACCTCATCGCCAATGCAATTGATGACGGTTACGAGAGCGCCGTCGATATCATTCGTGGCAGAAACGTAGGCGAAATCGTTCAACTGGTACGCACCGGCGTTGATGACGGTGGTAGTGGCTGGCAGGCGGTTGACGGCGCCAGCGATTCCAATCCTGCCGCTTGGTACGAAACCGCCGACGCCGAGCGCCTGGGCGGCATGCTGACCCAGGTGCAAAGTCTGCTTGCCGCCCTCAATGGCGGAGGGCCGTTGCCCATCGCCGTGACGTTCTTCAACGTCGCCGCTTTTGTATTGCGGGACGCCGAATTGGGCACGATTGCCCGCGGCCTCAATACTGTGGCAAGCCTGGAAGGGTTCCGGAATGCTTTGGCGCACGGCGATGAAATGGGTGCCATCGCCAGCGGCGCCAGATTTGTGCAAAACGTCTACGGTGAATACTTCAAGACATCCGTCGACCAGGGCATAGCTGCTTTGGGTGGGCTGGAGACCGCCCGGGCGCTGGCTGAAATGGGTGACGAGGCCGCCGCTGACCTTGTAAATACCTTTGAAGTGTTTCAGGATCTGGGCCAGGCGATTCCTTACTTGAACCTGATCAACGCCCTCTCCAAAGGCGACGAACTGGGCGTGGCTACCGCCAGCCTGGCCATTCTCGAATCGCTAGGTTACGCCTGGGCCGGGCCTGTTGGCTGGGTGATAGCGGGAATCCAGATCTTCAGTTCCCTCTTTGGCGACGATGATGACGCGCCTGATATACACGGCAGTGCGCAGTGGCTGCAAAATGCCGATGGCCTGGGCGCGCATGCCCAGGTCACCGACCAAGGCGCGGATGGGGGCGCTGCCCCGGTGATGAGCGCGATGAACAGCTTGCTCTCAGGCCTTCAAACCATCATCAACGGCAGCTTGTCGCAAAGCGACTGGGGCATCATTGCCGCCCGTTTGCCCTGGCTGAGCTTTACCGGCAACGAACGGGGAGGTGGTGAATTCACCCTGCACTGGAAAGACAGCCAGACTGGTGATATCTATGCCCGGCGCTTCAATGCGGAAGGCGACTTTATTGGCGTAGGTGAACCGGGGGGCGGCATTTTCTTCCCTCAGATCAGCCATGTCAGCCCGCAAGACGCGGCGGGTGGCGAGATCGCCAACTCTCCCGACTTCTTTAAAAGCATGGGTCAGCAGTTCATAGAAATAGCGACAGGCAAGTTGCAAGGCGACTCTGCCGTGGTGCAAAGCTGGGAAAGCCAGACTGCCTACGCCCAAAGCGGCCGAGGCGACCCTTTGGCCGGCCTCAATACCGAGCAACGCGCCCGTGCCCAGGGTCTGTGGCTGGCTGCGAATCCGGGAAATGCGACCCCAGGTAACGCGGGCGGTATCACCGCATCCGGCAGCCAAACGGCGCGACCCATCGTTTTGGATCTTGACGGCAACGGCATCAGCGTGACGACCCGGGCACAGGGCGGCAGCGTTTTGGTGGACGTTGACGATGACGGCTTCGCCGAAGAGACCGACTGGATCAACCCGCGTGACGGCATCCTGGTGATCGACAAAAACGGCGATGGGCGGATCAGCGGCGGGGCAGAGATGTTCAATGACGCGCAGGTCAACACGGCTGTGCGGGGCCTGAATGCGCTCCAGGCCATTGATGCCGATGGCGACAACAAAATCACCAACAGTGATTACGCTTTCAATTACCTCAGGGTCTGGCAAGACATCAACCATGACGGGATCGCCCAGTCTTACGAGTTGGCCAGCCTGAGCGCCAAGGGCATCACCGAGCTCAACATCGGCACAGGGCAGTTTGTGATGGGTGGCGCCAGCCATGGCATGCAGGCGACCGGCCTGAACGCTGATTCGTCAGGGTTCATCACGCAGAACCTGGGCAACAGCCTGATGGTGATTCAGGAAACGGGTGAAGCCAGCCTTTTGGTCAGCGCACTGGCAGATTACGGGCAGAGCACGGATGCGGCCGTGCGCGCGGCGCACACACATACGAGTGCCGACGGCATCTTGTCGGCAGTCGACGAATTCATGGATGGGTTGGAAGACATTGCCATCAAAGTCAGCGCGGCTCAGTTGCTGGACAACGATCATGGCGGGCTCAACGGTGTATTGAGCATCAGCTCGGTCAGCGGCGCGGTAGGCGGCAGCGTAAGTTTTGACCGGGACAGCGGAATCGTCACGTTTAATCCCACGGCCAACTTCAACGGACTGGCCAGCTTCAGCTATACCGTGGTGGACGGACAGGGGCGCAGCAGCTTGGCGACTGCTCAGGTGGATGTTGCCGCCGTCAACGACAACCCCGTCATCACCAACACCACCTATACACACGCCGCCACATGGGATGACATGTCGGCCACAACACAGCCTTACGACAACGGTGATCATGGTTCAGGTCAGACGGTTGTTTACGGTTTACCCGCGAATCTGGTGCTGGGCGCCGTTCTGACAGACACGACAGGACTTTTGGCATTTAGCTATATCGGGAGTGCGCTGGTTGGATTCAAAGACGGCTTCATGTACGTCAGCAATGCGGGTGCTGGCCAGCCAGCCCAGTGGCAGGCAGCGTATGTGCGTGACGAATATCGGGGAACTGTCAGCGCCACAGACGTTGAGTCCTCGTTGGGCTCGTTAACTTATCAGGTGTTGAACACCACACGTTTTGGAAGCTTGACGCTCAATGCGCAGACTGGCACCTGGAGCTACGTCAATACCGACGGCACAGGCCTTGACGATGCATTTGTGGTGCAGGTGACCGATGCGGGCGGTGCGTCCTCACAGCTAAAAGTGGTGATTGAAAATGTCGCACCTGCGCCGTGGATTAGCGGTGGGGGAGGGGGTGAAGGGGCTGACACTGCAACAGCAGACACCCCGGACACCCCGGACACACCTGATATGCCTGGACTAGATAATCCAGATCAACCAGACGATCCGGATGACTCGAGTGACCTGGATGCGCCTGGGAGCGATGACCCCGACGGTGATAGCCCTGACGGTGATGCCCCTGGCGGCGATGCTGAGGGCATAGAAGGCATAGAAGGTGTCGAAGGTGTCGAAGGTGTCGAGGGCACAGAGGGCACAGAGGGCACAGAGGGTACAGAGGGTACAGAGGGTACAGAGGGTACAGAGGGTACAGAGG
>JAJKJM010000107.1 GCA_021153985.1 Polaromonas sp. | reverse complement strand
GCCGGCGTTTTTCCGTGCACGCATCCGCTCCGGTGCCTTGGGGGCGCTCCACTACTGCCATCTGGATGCCGACGCGCGAGACTCGCGCATCGCCGGATTGGTGCCGCCGGGGAGCGGCCGCCAGCTTGTCGTGCTTCAGCTGTCCGGAACGAGTCGCGTGGAGGCCGGGCCGCAGGCGATGCGACTGCGCCCTGGCGACGTCCTTTCCGTCCACGACGTGGACATGGTGCGGGTGCAGGATGAAGGGAAGGTCGAGCAGCTCGTGTTGATGCTGGCGATTACTGAAGCGGTCCAGGCGCTACCGGGTGGGCTGCGGCAGTTCCATCCCGACTGCGCGCTCGCAAAGTTGGCGTTCCGCTGGGTGCGCGACGGCTGCCTCGCCGCCGGCGCGATTCCAGCCAGCCTGGGAACGTGCATTGCTCAAATGCTCTCGGGCCTGCTTGTGCAGGCATTCACTGCACAAACGCTGCCGCGCGCGGAGCGGCCCAGTTGCATCAGCGCACAGGCGATTCAGGAGTACATCGAGCACCGCATCGCCGATCCTTGTCTATCGCTGCACAACATCGCACAGGCGTTCGGTTGCAGCGTGCGCACCTTGCATCGGACCTTCAACCGCCCCGGCGCACCGTCGCTCGGGCAATACCTGTGGCGCCGGCGCATTGAGGTCAGCGCCCAAATTCTGCGGGAGACGGGCGCGGTATCGCGCACTCTGACCCAAATTGCCATCGATCTCGGATTCTGTAGCTCGGCCCACTTTTCGACCCTGTTTCGCAAAGCATTCGGCGTCTCACCTTCCGAGTACCGACGCCATGCTCAGTGTGCGTCGAGCAACGGTGTCGAAGTTGAGCTGGCTCGGGCAGCATAGGAGCCACAGTGAGCGGCTTGTTTCGTGATCAGGTCATCCAGAGGCAGCGGCAGCGGATGCACGGCAGCATTGTCATCGACACCCCGATCTCGTGGCGCATAGTGACGGTCGTGGCGTGCGTCATGCTCGCGGCTGGGGTGGCATTCCTCTGTCTCGCGAGCGTCACCCGGACCGAGGAAGTCGTAGGCCAGCTGATGCCCGACAGGGGGATGCTGCAGGTGACGGTTCCTCAGAGAGGGGTCGTCGTGGACTTGCGCGTGCGGTCCGGGCAGCTGGTGGCTGCCGGCGACGTGCTGGCCGTGCTGTCCGGCGAGCTAACGACCGTCAAAGGCGAAACCCAGCGTGCGGTCTCATCACTGCTGGCGCAACGCCTTGCCAGCCTTGGCATCGAATCGCAAAGGCAGTCAAGCTACTTCGAAGGAAGGCAGGCCGCATTGCGGGAGCGAAAGCACAGGCTGGCTGAGGAAATTCGGCAGATTCAAGTCGAGATCCAGCTACTGGAGCAGCGCAGCGGTCTCGCGCGCGAGAACGTAAAGCGCATGCAGGCCTTGCAGGACCAGGGCTTTGCCCCCCCGGCACTCGTGCAGGAACGCGCCGCCGATGCGCTGGACCAGGGGGCGCGGCTGGCGGCCTCCAGGCGCAGCCTTGCCGAGATCCAGGCGCGCTTTGAGCAGGTAATTGCCGATCAACGCGAGCTGCCTGTGCAGGTGCTGCGCGAGCGCGAGCAACAACAGCGCGCAGCCGACGAACTGCGGCAACAGCAGGCCGAGCAGGAAACCCGTCGGGAACTGCTGGTGCGTGCGCCGCAGGCGGGCCGTGTGATCGGGCTCGCCGTGCGCCAGGGCCAGTCGCTGGCTGCCGATGCGACGCTGGCCTCGCTGGTGCCGCAGGGCAGCGCACTCCAAGCCGAGCTTGACGTGCCCAGCCGCTCGGTCGCCTTCGTGCGGGTTGGCACGCCGGTGTGGCTTCGATACGACGCCTACCCGCATTCGATGTTCGGCCAACACCTTGGCACTGTCGTGCGCATCGATGTTGGTGTCGCTGCCGCCGATGGGCGCGTCAGCCACCGTGTGCTGGTGCGGCTTGCATCGCAGGAGTTGCACGTCGCCGCGGGGCAGAGCTACCCGCTGATGCCCGGCTTGGCCCTCAATGCCAGTCTTCGCCTGGAAGAGCGCCGCCTGGTCGAGTGGCTGCTCGCCCCACTCAAACGCTGGGCAGCTCCACGGAACGCAGGTGATTTCACGTGACATCTTGGAATTTGCTGTCGGCGCGCCTGCCCGTCGTGCTGCAGGCCGAAGTGACTGAATGCGGGCTCGCCTGCCTGGCGATGGTCGCGCGCTACCATGGGCACGACACCGACCTGGCCGCGCTGCGAAAGCGTTTCGCCGTCTCGCGCAGAGGCGCTTCGCTGGACGCGTTGATGCGCATGGCGCGCGCGCTCGATCTCGAAGCGGCTCCCCTGCGGCTGGAAATGGAAGAACTGGCCGATCTCCAGCTGCCTTGCCTGTTGCACTGGGATTTGAATCACTTTGTCGTCCTGGCCAGCGTTAGCCGCCGTCACGCCGTCATTCACGACCCAGCGAGCGGCATTCTGCGCATGACGCTCGACGAGGTGGCCGAACATTTCACCGGGGTTGCGCTGGAACTGCGGCCGGAGGCAACATTCACGCCGTTGGCGGACGCACAAGCGGTGGGCATCGGCCGCCTCATCGGCCAGGTCAGGGGTCTCAAAACGGCATTACTGCAATTGCTGTTGCTGGGCGTCGTACTCGAGACGGTGGCGGTGCTCCTGCCGTTCCAGTTGCAGTGGGCGGTCGACCAGGCTCTCGTTTCCGCCGATCGTCAGCTGCTGACCGCGCTGGGTGTCGGCTTCCTCGGCCTCGTGTTGATGCAGGCGCTCGTGAACGCCGCGCGTGGCTGGCTGGTCGCGGCGTTCGGCATTTCGATGAATTTCCAGTGGCTCGGCAACGTGTTCTCGCATCTGCTGCGCTTGCCCATGGAGTTCTTCGAGAAGCGGCATGTCGGACACATCATGTCGTGCTTCGGTGCGGTAAGCGCGATCCAGCGTACGCTGACGACGAGCCTTGTGCAGGTCGTGCTCGATGGCGCGTTGGCCGCCGGCACGCTGCTGATGATGTTCATGTACAGCCCCGCGCTGGCCGCCATCTCTTTGCTGCCGGTACTGGCCTATCTCCTGCTGCGCACCCTGCTATACCGCGCGCAGCACGCCGCTGCCGCGCGAGAGATCGCGCACCAGGCACGTCAGGAAACGCACTTTCTGGAGACCGCCACAGGCATGCAGGCCGTCAAACTCTTCGGACGAGCCGAGGAGCGACGCGTGGGCTGGCTGAACATGGCTGCAGATCAGTTTCGCGCCCGGCTCGCTGGCCAGCGCCTGAATGTCGCGGCCCAGTCGACAGAGGCGCTTTTGTTCGGGATCGAGCGCGTCGTTGTCATCTGGCTTGCGGCCTTGCAGGTCCTGGAGCAGCGCTTCACCATCGGTATGCTGTTCGCGTACCTTGCGTACCGGGAGCAGTTCGCGCTGCGCATTGGCGGCTTGGTCGACAAGGTCTTCGAGATCCGTATGCTGCGCGTGCACTGCGAGCGGCTCGCCGACATCGTGTTGACATCCGCCGAGAACGACGCAGCGGACGAGATCGACTTTGCGCATCTCGAGCCGTCGATCGAGCTGAAGGACGTGAGCTTCCGCTACGCACCTTCAGAGCCCGATGTGCTGCGGCATCTGAGGCTGCGCATCGAACCGGGCGAATGCATCGCCATCGCCGGCGCGTCCGGCGGTGGCAAAACGACACTCGTGAAGCTGATCCTCGGCGTGCTCAACCCGTCGGAGGGCGAGGTGTGGATCGGCGGGCGGCCGCTGGACCGCATGGGGCTGTCCAACTACCGCCGGCTGATCGGTACCGTGATGCAGGACGACAGGCTGTTTTCGGGCTCGATTGCAGACAATATCTGCTTCTTCGATCCCGCGCCGGATAGCGTGCTCATCGAAGCCTGCGCTCGGCAGGCCGCCATCCATGACGACCTCGTCGAGATGCACATGGGCTACGAGACGCTGGTCGGCGATCACGGTAGCGGGCTGTCTGGCGGACAGGTCCAGCGCGTGCTGCTGGCGCGCGCCCTGTACAAACAGCCGCGCATTTTGGTGCTCGATGAGGCAACCGCGCATCTCGACGCCGAGACTGAACAGCGCGTCAACGAGGCTGTGCGCGAGCTGAAGCTCACGCGCATCATCGTCGCGCACCGTCGCGAGACGATCGAGATGGCCGACCGGGTGATCATCATCGACGACGGGTGCATCGCGCGCGACACCAGCGGGGTGGGCGCGCCACCGACGCAGAACCTGCTTGCGGCGTGAAAGGGGGGCGCCTGGCCCGCGGCTGGGGGTCATGCTCCACGCCAAGAGCATGTCGCCGCGGCGAACGACGGATGCAGCGCGAGACCAGGACGCAGAACGGCGAGCCCAACCGGGCCCGCCGCAAGCTACCGCTGATCTGAGTTGTCGCCTCAGTCAGTAGCCGAACCTGACCGGGATTTGACCCCGTTCAGCCAACCCGCACGGTCGTACGAGTCTGGCTGCTGTAGCCGCCCGCCCCGCTCACTTTGCGCAGTTGCGCCAGCAGCGCCAACTGCTTGGCATCCTGCTGCTTCTTGCTGGTGACAGTCTTGGATTGCGTCATGTACGAAGTCATGTTTATTTCCTTCTATCGCGCCCCGGAGAATTAACACAGAGATTGGGGACGGCTTTTCCTCTGTGCTGTCGACCGCTAACCGATCCACAACTTCAGTTTGCTTCATTTGATCGAGGATGACTTGTCCATTCATGACACCACCCTTCCACGGCAGTGCCAGGCAGCCATCGGCACCGCTTGTTTGCGATCTCTGCCGCGATGCTGTTGGTGGCCCGATCGTTCTCGGCCCCACCTCCGCAAGTATCGTTCAGCGAGATGCCGCGAGCCCGAGAAGCGCATCGAGCAGATCATGGGGACTGCCCTGCGCGGGGCCATGCCAGGTCGACCGCGTAAGCCGGACTTTGTTACGCTAACCGGAGCCTTGGACTGGTAGTGTCGGCACATAGGTGCCGACCTGTTTCGCCATCACGACGGTGGTGGCTGGCAGGGAGGGGGACAATGCGGATCACCCGCGGTTGCCGGTGCGCCAGATGGTCGCGCCGCTATAACCGAAGCACGCGCTCAAGGAAAGGAACGAGCGGAACTGTCCCTGGAGCCATAACTGTGCCGCTTTTGGAAGCATACGGACACTCGTTGTTGGGTAATAATGTGAGCTAGGCAACGGCCTTGCTCCCCCTCCGTCGGGAAAGTACATCACACGCGCCGGCTTTCCCTTTGGGGCGCGCTATACGTTACGGATAACGCGGCAAGGGTTGCCCGCCGCGAAGACGCCGCCTGGAATATCGCGCACCACCACGCTGCCAGCGCCGATCACCGAGCCGTCGCCGATGGTGACGCCGGGGCAGACGATGGCGCCCCCTCCCAACCACACGTCATTTCCGATGTTGATCGGCTTCGCAAACTCCAGGCCACTCCGGCGCTCCTCTGCGTTCATCGGATGCGTGGCTGTATAAAGCTGCACCGCTGGGCCGAAGAGGACGTTGTTTCCTATGGTGACCTTGGCCACATCAAGAACAACACAGTTGAAATTGAAATAGACCTTGTCGCCCAACTGGATGTTGGAGCCGTAGTCGCAGAAGAATGGCGGAGTGACCCAGGCATTGGTGGCCACACCGAACAGCTTCGCTAAGAGCGCGGCGCGTTCGGACTCCGGTACCGTTGGCGACAGATAGCCCAGCGCCTGGCACAGTTCGCGGGCACGATTGCGGTCGGCTACCAAGGATGGATCAGACCCGTTGTAGAGCTCACCGCAGAGCATCTTTTCTTTCTCAGTTTTCATTGGCGTAATTTTCGCCGCTCTACCGCAGAAGCGGGTCGCAAATTTGAAAGCGAATGTCGGATCGCACCGTGTGGGGCGTCTTCCCCGTCCAAGCCTGACTGCGATGATCCTGCGGGTGACCACGGTGAAAGAAAGCGCACGCGATGCTGTGCGCCGCAGGCTTTAACCTGCCTTACTGCTACGAGCCCGTTAGAAGTCAAGTGCTATCAGCAGATGCGTCCGGCACAGCCGGAATGCCGCAGCACACATGCAGCCGAGCCCGAAATGACCCGGCCGCGCACCAACTACCGGCGCGTTACCGGATCAGTGATGCTGCCCGCCGCTGCCTTCCCGCGGAGCGCCCGGGGCAGTCGGGCCGCCGCCCCCGATCTTGGACAGCAGGTTCTTGCTTGCCGACAGGTCGATGACCCGACGCCCTGCAG
>JAJKJM010000106.1 GCA_021153985.1 Polaromonas sp. | reverse complement strand
GGGGCTCACGTCGCTGAAATACGTGGTGCTGGGCCAGGGCGAAGTCCGCTCCTGAGGCCATGCCGGGCCGCGAGCCCGGCCCACGGATTTTTGGATGGCTTAGGCTAGCGTTACCCCTTGTAACCTGCCGCCCCCATCCCAATCTCCCTAGAATTCGGTCAGATATAACCGAAGTAAATAACAGATTCCCTCATCGAAAGTGGCCGAATGGTTCCGCACCTCATCACCGCCCTGAACGGCCCCATCAACGAACTCGAACAACGCGTCCTGGACTCCACCCCCGCCATCGAGCGCTGGTTCCGGCTGGAGTGGATGGAGCACACGCCGCCTTTTTACAGCTCGGTCGACATCCGCAATGCCGGCTTCAAGCTGGCCCCGGTGGACACCAACCTCTACCCCGGCGGCTGGAACAACCTGACGCCCGAGATGCTGCCTCTGGCGGTGCAGGCCGCGATGGCCGCCATCGAAAAGATCTGCCCCGAAGCGCGCAACCTGCTGGTCGTGCCCGAGAACCACACGCGCAACAGCTTTTACCTGTCCAATGTGCTACAGCTCAAGCGCATCTTTCATCAGGCCGGCCTCAATGTGCGCTTCGGCTCGCTCAGCCCGGACATCAAGGAGCCGACCACGCTGAATTTGCCGACGGGCGAGACCATCACGATCGAGCCGCTGATCCGCACCGACCGCCGCCTGGGCCTCAAAGACTTCGACCCCTGCACCATCCTGCTGAACAACGACCTGTCGGCCGGCATTCCGGGCATCCTGGAAGACATCAACGAGCAGTACCTGCTGCCGCCGCTGCATGCCGGCTGGTCGGTGCGCCGCAAGTCGCACCACTTCAAGGCCTATGAAGAAATCTCCAAGCGCTTCGGCAAGCTGCTGGGCATTGACCCCTGGCTGATCAACCCGATGTTTGCGCAATGCGGTGAAGTCAATTTCGCCGAGAACACCGGCATGGAGTGCCTGACCACCAACGTCGATGCGCTGCTCACCAAGATCAAGCGCAAGTACAAGGAATACGGTATCAACGAAAAGCCGTTCGTCGTCGTCAAGGCCGACAACGGCACCTACGGCATGGGCATCATGACGGTGCGCGACGTGAAAGACCTGGACGCGCTGAACCGCAAGACCAAAAACAAGATGAGCACGACCAAAGACGGCCAGCCGCTGTCTGAAGTGATCATCCAGGAAGGCGTGCTCACCAACGAGCGCGTGAACGACGCGGTGGCCGAGCCGGTGGTCTACATGATGGACCGCTATGTGGTGGGCGGTTTTTACCGCGTGCATGCCGAGCGCGGCGTGGACGAAAACCTCAACGCGCCGGGCGCCAGTTTTGTGCCGCTGGCCTTTGCCGACAGCGGCCGCCTGCCGCAGCCCGGCGAGAAGCCCGGCTCCAGCAGCCCCAACCGCTTCTATATGTATGGCGTGATCGCCCGGCTGGCGATGCTGGCCGCAAGCTATGAACTGGAAGCGACCGACCCGGACGCCGAGGTCTACGACTGAAAAGCCCCGCAAGGGGCTTTTTTCATGCCCATTCAGGCCTGTAGCCCACATACATCATGGATAGGTAGCTATTAAAAAAGTAGCAACTGAAATTTGCCCCTCAGCCCCGGCTCCGCCATCCTCGGCCAGTCCGTTTTGTTACAAGTTGTTGCGGTGCAACAAAACCACCTTTTGTTGGAATTAGGGAAGCCCGCCGACTTGCAAGCTGGGCACCCGGGCGCAAAATAGCGTTCCCAAAGGTAACCATTCCCGCCGCTTTTGGCCCGCTAGAAGGGGGCCAAGCGCAAAGACGGGAAGTTTTTGTGTCCAGTAAAAAATCATCCCTCGCGGCGCTCACCCTGAGCGCCATCGGTGTCGTCTATGGCGACATCGGAACCAGCGTCCTGTATGCCGTCAAGGAAGTCTTCGGATCCGGGCACGTACCTTTCACCCCCGACAACGTCTACGGCATCCTGTCCATCTTTGTCTGGACGCTGACCGTCATCGTTTCGATCAAGTATGTGGCGCTGGTGCTGCGGGCCGACAACAACGGCGAAGGCGGCCTGATCGCCATGCTGGCGCTGGCTTCCACCGCGGTGAAAGACAAACCCCAGCTGCGCAAAACCCTGCTGGTCGTCGGCATCTTCGGCACGTCTCTTTTCTACGGCGACGGCGTCATCACGCCGGCGATCTCGGTGCTGTCGGCAGTGGAGGGCCTGGAAGTCGTCTCGCCGGCCTTCAAGCAGGGCGTGATCCCGATCACACTGGTCATTCTGTTCGCCCTCTTCGCCGTGCAAAAACACGGCACCACCGGCATCGGCAAATTCTTCGGGCCCATCACGCTGGTCTGGTTCGGCGTGCTGGCGCTGCTGGGTATTTCGCAGATCGCCACCAACCCCCACATCCTGGGGGCGCTCAGCCCGCACTACGCCCTGATGTTCATGTGGGCCAACCCGGGCACTACCTTCATCATCCTGGGCGCTGTGGTGCTGTGCGTGACCGGCGCCGAGGCGCTGTACGCCGACCTCGGCCATTTCGGCAAAAAGCCGATCCGCCTGGCCTGGTTCTCGGTGGTGATGCCTTCGCTGGTGCTCAATTACTTCGGCCAGGGCGCCTTGCTGCTCAACAACCCCGCCGCCGTGAAAAACCCGTTTTACCTGATGGCGCCCGACTGGGCGCTGCTGCCGCTGGTGTGCCTGGCCACCATGGCCACGGTGATCGCCTCGCAAGCCCTGATTACCGGCGCCTTCAGCGTGACCAAGCAGGCCATCCAGATGGGCTATTTGCCGCGCCTCAATATCCAGCACACCAGTGTGCGCGACACCGGCCAGATCTACATGCCTTTCGTCAACTGGAGCCTCTTTATCACCATCGTGCTGGCGGTGGTGATGTTCCGCTCGTCGAGCAATCTGGCAGCGGCTTACGGCATTGCGGTGTGCACCGACATGCTGATCACCACCGTCCTGACCTTCTACGTGATCCGCTACGGCTGGAAGTACCCGCTGAGCCTGTGCATCGCCGCCACCGGCGCCTTCTTTGTCGTGGACTTCGCCTTCTTTGCCTCCAACCTGATGAAGCTGTTTGCGGGCGGCTGGTTCCCGCTGGTCATAGGCGGCGCCGTCTTCACGCTGATGATCACCTGGAAGGAAGGCCGCCATCTGCTCAATGAAAAGCTGCGCGCCGACGCGATCGACCTGCCCAGCTTCCTCGACGCCGTCTTCGTCAGCCCGCCGGCGCGGGTCGAGGGCACGGCGGTATTTCTGACGGCCGAGCCCGGCAGCGTGCCCAACGCGCTCCTGCACAACCTCAAGCACAACAAGGTGCTGCACGAGCAAAACCTGTTTGTGACGGTGCGCAACCACGAGATCCCCTGGATCGGCATGAACAAGCGGCTCGAAATCGAATCGCTGGGCCACGACTGCTGGCAGGTCAATGTGCACTACGGCTTCAAGAACGACCTGGATCTGCCCAAGGCGCTGCAGCAGATCAAGGGCCGCGGCTGCGAGCTCGAGTCCATGACGACCAGCTACTTCCTGTCACGCGACACGGTCATCCCGACCATCGGCAGCGGCATGGCGCCCTGGCGTGAAAAGCTGTTTGCGCAGATGCACCACAATGCCAGCGGCGCGGCGGACTTTTTGAACCTGCCGAACAACTCCGTGGTGGAGCTGGGCAGCAAGATCGAGATTTAAACGTTTTCGGGCTCTAGCCCAATAACTGCATGGGCTATCCGCTCCTGAATCCATAGCAACGGCATTCCCGCCCTGGCCTGCGCTGTCAGGGTTTGACGCCCGCTTCGCCCGGCAGTTTTTCTTCTTTGGTCACCAGCCAGATCCCATAACAAACGAGCAACAACGCCAGCCCGTTCTTCCACTCCAGGAAGCTCTCGTCGAGGAAGATGGCCGAAAGCGCAGTCCCGAAAATCGGCACCATGAAGTTGAAGACCGTGATCATGCTCACCCGGTTGTACTTCAGCAAAATCGTCCACAGCGAAAACGCCGCCGACGACAGCACCACCAGGTAGACCATCAGCAAGGTGGATTTGAGCGTGAAGCCCGCCAGCGTGCCGCCGGTGGCAAAACCGATGAGCAGCAGCGCCAGGCCGCCTATGCCCAGTTGCCAGCCTGTCAGCACCACCGAGTCCACACGCTGCGACACTTTTTTGCCGTAAATACTGGCGGCAGACAACACAAAGGCGGCGATCACCACAAAGCCTTCACCCAGCAGCGTGAAGTCAAAGGTCAGCAGGCCTTCGCTGAAATTCACTACCATCACGCCGGCAAAGCCCACTACGCAGCCCAGCATCTTGTTGAAGCTGAGCCGGTCGTTCTTGTAGATGTAGTGCGCCAGCAGCACGCTGAAGAAGGTGCCCGTGGCATTCATGATGGAGCTCTTCACGCCGGTCGCGTACGCCAGGCCGATATAGAAGAACACATATTGCAAACTCGTCTGCGTGAGGCCCACCAGCGTCACCTGCCCAAAGGTGCGGCGGTCCAGATTGAGCACCGGTTTTTTGCTGACGGCGGCAAACACCAGCAGCACCAGGCCGGCAAACAAAAAGCGCCAGCCCGCGAACACCAGCTTGGACGGGATGTCATTGGCGGCGATGTGAAATAGCGCATAGCCGTTCTTGATAGCCGGGTAGGCACTGCCCCAGAGCAGGCAGCACAGCGAGGCCAGCAGGAAAACGGCCTTGCGCTGGGTGAAGAAAGTGGAGCTGTTCACAACCGGGATTCCATAAAAAAGAAAAGGCGCGGCCAGGCGCGGCGTGCGCCCGGGCATGGCACAAAAAAGCTTAAAGCAGGCGAGCGAGGTAACGGCCGGTGTGGCTGGCCGGATTGGCCGCAATGTCTTCCGGCGTACCCACACCTACCACGGTGCCGCCACCGGCGCCGCCTTCAGGTCCCATGTCGACCAGCCAGTCGGCGGTCTTGATGACGTCCAGGTTGTGCTCGATCACCACGATCGTGTTGCCGGCATCGCGCAACTGGTGCAACACCTTGAGCAGCAGGTCGATGTCGGCAAAGTGCAAGCCGGTCGTTGGCTCGTCCAGGATATAGAGCGTGCGGCCGGTGTCGCGCTTGCTCAGCTCCAGCGCGAGCTTGACGCGCTGCGCCTCGCCGCCCGACAGCGTCGTCGCTGCCTGGCCCAGCTTGATATAAGAAAGCCCCACATCCAGCAGCGTGTGCAGCTTGCGCGAGATGGTGGGCACCGCCTTGAAGAACTCGGCCGCCACCTCGACGGTCAGGTCGAGAATCTGCGCGATGTTCTTGCCTTTGTACTGAACCTCAAGCGTTTCGCGGTTGTAGCGCATGCCTTTGCAGACGTCGCACGGCACATACACATCGGGCAGAAAGTGCATCTCGACTTTCACCACGCCGTCGCCCTGGCAGGCTTCGCAGCGGCCGCCGGCCACGTTGAAGCTGAAGCGGCCAGCGCCGTAGCCGCGTTCGCGTGCCGTGTTCATCTCGGCCATCAGCTCACGGATGGGCGTGAACAGGCCGGTGTAGGTGGCCGGGTTGCTGCGCGGCGTGCGGCCGATGGGCGACTGGTCGACGTTGATGACTTTGTCGAAATGCTCTATGCCTTCAATGGCTTCGTGCGCCGCGGGCTCTTCATGTGCGCGGTAGAGCGTGCGCGCTACAGCGGTGTACAGCGTATCGTTCACCAGCGTGGACTTGCCCGAGCCGGACACGCCGGTCACGCAGGTGAGCAGCCCGACCGGAAACTCAACGCTCACGCCCTTGAGGTTGTGGCCAGTGGCGTTGATGACGCGCAAGGCCTGCATATCGCCCAGCGTGGCCTGGTGAACCGCTTCCCGCGCGGCGCGGCGCTCGGCCGCGGGGCTTTGCGGAAAGCGCGAGACCTTCTTTTTCTCGGCCGCTTCCACGGCCTTGACTGTCGGCAGCCAGGGCGTGCGGCGCTTGGGCACGGCGATCTTCAGCGTTTGGGCCAGGTACTTGCCGGTCAGTGAATCGGGGTTGTTCTTCACCTCGTCAAACGTGCCCTGCGCCATCACGCGGCCGCCGTGGATGCCGGCGCCCGGCCCCATGTCGATCACGTGGTCGGCCGCGCGGATCATGTCTTCGTCGTGCTCGACCACCAGCACGCTGTTGCCGATGTCGCGCAGATGTTTGAGTGTGCCGATCAGCCGGTCGTTGTCGCGCTGGTGCAGGCCGATGCTGGGCTCGTCGAGCACATACATCACGCCCGTCAGGCCTGAGCCGATCTGCGAGGCCAGGCGGATGCGTTGCGACTCACCGCCCGACAGCGTCTCGGCGCTGCGGTCCAGGCTCAGGTAATTGAGGCCCACGTCATTGAGGAACTTCAGGCGCAGGCCGATCTCGCGCACCACCTTGGCGGCAATCTCGGCCTTGGCGCCCTGCATTTTTAATGCGTTGAAATAGCCAAAGCTTTCGCGCAGCGTGGCATGGCTGATTTCATAGATGGCCTTGCGGTGGCTGCGCGCCAATGGGTCGCTGCCGTCTTCCGGCGCGCTGACCAGGTACACATGGCGCGCTTCGGTGCGCAGGCGTGTGCCTTCGCAGTCGGGGCAAGGCTGCACGCTGCGGTAGCGGGACAGCTCCTCGCGCACGGCGGCGGAGTCGGTCTCGCGATAACGGCGTTCGAAGTTGGTGATAACGCCTTCAAAGGGGTGCTTCTTGGCGATCTTCTTGCCGGCGAAGTTGCCCGAATCCATCACGTAGCTGAACTTGATTTCTTCTTCGCCCGAACCGTGCAACACCACCTGCTGCACGTTGTCGGGCAGGCTCTCAAAGGCGGCATCGATGTCGAATTTGTAATGCTTGGCCAGGCTCTCAAGCATGGCGAAGTAGTAGCCGTTGCGTCGGTCCCAGCCCTTGACGGCGCCGCTGGCCAGGCTCAGCGACGGAAACGCCACCACCCGCGCCGGGTCGAAAAACTCCATATGGCCCAGGCCATCGCAGGTGGGGCAAGCGCCGACCGGGGAGTTGAACGAAAAAAGCCGCGGCTCCATCTCACTGAGGGAATAGTCGCATACCGGGCAGGAGAACTTGGCGCTGAAGAGGTGCTCTTTGTCCGTGTCCATCTCCAGTGCAATCGCCTTGCCGTCGGCCAGGCGCAGCGCCGCTTCAAAGCTTTCGGCCAGGCGTTGCTGCATGTCGGCGCGTACCTTGATGCGGTCAATCACCACGTCGATGTTGTGCTTCTCCGTTTTCTTCAGCTTGGGCAGGTCGTCGTACTCATACGCCGTGCCGTCGACGCGAAAGCGCACATAGCCTTGCGACTGCATCTCGGCGAACACGTCCACAAACTCGCCCTTGCGGTCGCGCGCCACCGGCGCCAGGATCATCAGCTTGGTGTCTTCGGGCAGGGCCAGCACCGTGTCGACCATCTCGCTGACGCTTTGCGCCTGCAGCGGCAAGTCATGGATGGGGCAAAACGGCGTGCCGGCGCGCGCAAACAAGAGGCGCAGGTAATCGTGAATCTCGGTCACCGTGCCCACGGTGGAGCGCGGGTTGTGCGAGGTGGCCTTCTGCTCGATGGAGATTGCGGGCGACAGGCCTTCGATCATGTCGACGTCGGGCTTGTCCATCAGCTGCAAAAACTGGCGGGCGTAGGTAGACAGGCTTTCGACGTAGCGGCGCTGGCCTTCGGCGTACAGCGTGTCAAAGGCCAGTGAGGATTTGCCCGAACCGCTCAGCCCGGTGATCACCACCAGCTGGTTGCGCGGGATGTCGAGGTCGATGTTCTTGAGGTTGTGCGTGCGCGCCCCGCGAATGCTGATGCGCTGCGCCGCCAGGGCTTGCGCCAGGTAGCGGCCTGCGGGCTCGGCCACGTGCCGGCCCTCTGCGGCCGCAAGTGCGCCTTCGGAAACGAGGTATTTGCTGTCGTCAGGAGAGTTCAAGATGTGGCAGCCGCAAAACTCTCCATCATAGACCGAAGCACTGTTTCAAGCACAATAGCCGGTTGGGTACCGCCGGGGGCGCCGGGGTTTGCCGTGCCACATAGCCAGATTTCCCGTTTTGCCCCTTTTCCGGCCCCTTTTCAGCCCCTTTTCAGCTCTCTTTCAGCCCTTTTTGCCTTCCTTGACCCCTTGACTGCGCCTTCCGCCCCTTTGTCCTTCCCGATGACCGCCACCGAGCGGCGCGCCAGCGTATCGCTGGCGTCAATTTTTGCGCTGCGCATGCTGGGCCTCTTTCTGGTGCTGCCCGTGTTTGCGCTGGAAGCGGCCAAATACCCCGGTGGTGACGACCCGGCGCGGGTCGGGCTGGCCATGGGCATTTACGGCCTGACGCAGGGCCTGCTGCAAATTCCCTTTGGAATCGCCTCGGACTGGTGGGGCCGAAAACGGGTGATTATTTCCGGCTTGTTCGTTTTTGCGCTGGGCAGCCTGTTGGCGGCCTGGGCGCCCGACCTCCACTGGCTGATCGCCGGCCGCTCGCTGCAGGGGGCGGGCGCCATTTCGGCGGCCGTCACCGCGCTGCTGGCCGACTTCACGCGGGATGAGGTGCGCACCAAGGCGATGGCCATGGTAGGCGGCAGCATTGCGCTGATGTTCGCGCTCTCATTGGTCGCGGCACCGCTGCTGGGGGGCCTGATCGGCTTGCACGGCCTTTTTGCGCTGACGGGTGTCCTGGCGCTGGCCGGCATCGCGGTGGTGGTCTGGTGGGTGCCGCCCGAGCCGGTGGAACACGTGAACCGCCCCCGCGGCAGCGTGCTGGAAGTCCTCAAAGACGCCGCCCTGCTCCGGCTGGACTTTGGTGTGTTTGTCCTTCACGCCGTGCAACTGGCCATGTGGGTCGCCATTCCGGCCCTGCTGGTGGGCGCCGGGCTGGGCAAGGCCAGCCACTGGCAGGTCTACCTGCCGGCAATACTGGCGTCTTTTGTGGTCATGGGCGCGACGCTCTTTCCGCTGGAAAAGCGCGGCTACCTGCGGGCTGTGTTCCTGGGCTCCGTCGGCCTGATCGGGCTGGTGCAGCTGGGCCTGCTCTGGGCCGCTTCTGCGCCAGCCAGCCTGGGCCTGCTTGCGGCCCTGCTCTTCCTGTTTTTCTGCGGTTTTAATGTGCTGGAAGCCACGCAGCCCAGCCTGGCCTCCCGTGTGGCGCCCGCCCATGCACGCGGCGCCGCCCTGGGCGTGTACAACACCCTGCAGTCACTGGGCTTTTTTGCCGGCGGCGCGGTGGGCGGCTGGATCACCAAAACGCACGGCCCCGGGGGGCTTTTTGCGGTCTGCGGCGGCCTGATGCTGCTGTGGCTGCTGGTGGCCTGGCCCATGCGGGCGCCCAGCCGGCACGGGGCCGCAGTGCCTGCAGGCCATGGCGCCGAACCGGGCCAGCCAGTTAAACTCTAAGTTAGTTCAGAAGTTCGATCAGGAGAACACCCCATGGCATCCGTCAATAAAGTCATCGTCGTCGGCAATCTCGGCCGCGACCCCGAAATGCGCACTTTCCCGAGCGGCGACCAGGTCGCCAACGTCACCATTGCCACCACCGACAAGTGGAAGGACAAGCAAAGCGGAGAAATGAAAGAAGCCACCGAATGGCATCGCGTGGTGTTCAACGGCCGCCTGGCCGAAATCGTCGGCCAGTACCTGCGCAAGGGTTCGCAGGTCTATGTTGAAGGCAGCCTGCGCACGCGCAAGTGGACCGACAAGGACGGCGTCGAAAAATTCACCACCGAAATCCGCGCCGACCAGATGCAGATGCTGGGCAGCCGGCAAGGCATGGGCGGCCCCGGCGGTGATGACGGCGGCGGCTACGAAGCCCCGCGCCAGTCCGCACCGGCACGCGCGCCGGCGGCAGCAGCACCGCGGCAAGCCCCGGCAGCCTCCCGCGCTGCCAGCGGCTTTGACGACATGGACGACGATATTCCGTTCTAAAACGCAACTGTCGGCGTTGCACACAAAAGGCCCAGGCGGTAACGCAAGGGCCTTTTTTCTTTACCGGAACCGGTTTTTGACGGAGACCGGCCGCGCCAGGCCGCCGCGTTCCAATGCAATGAACACGGCATGGCAGTCGCTGGCTTCATGCAGGCCGCGCGCGCGTCTGGCGCCCGCTGCCGCAGCGCGGCCCAGCGCCATGAAAGCGCGGGCGGCAGACAGGGCCAGAAAAGCCGTGCCGTGAGAGGCCTGGCAAGCAAGGCGATGAAAAACCCCTGGCGGCAGGGCTCCCAGTGCAGGCTGGCGCTTTGCTGCCGTCCTGCCGCCTCCACCACGGCGGTCTCGCCGGCACCCAGCCACACGCGTTGGCCGGCTTCAATGAAGTGATCGCCCAGGTCGTTGTTGCGCGTGAGCCAGAGCCGGCCGCGCAGCACCGTCAGTTCACCGCCCGCGCGGGGCAGGCGCAACGCCTGGCCGGGTGCCAGCAGGCGGGTTCCGCCGTACAGTTTTGACTTCGTATTCATCATCAGTCTCTTCAAAGCCCGGCCAGGGCGTGCAGCGCGGGGTTGTCGATCTGGCTGGCAAGCAACCGGGCCGCAGCGCCGCTGGCACTGTCGCCGAGCACTGCGCGGTGAAGATAAGCACGCGCCGTGAGCTCCCGCATGCCGCTGCGCGCAGCGAGGCCCTGCAGGTCATTGATCCATGCCGAAGCCTGCGGCATGGCCTGCGCAACGGCCACGCCGCACAGGGCATCCAGCGCATGGCCCTTGCCCCACAGATAGGCGTCGGGCAGGCGGGCAGAGCGCGCGATGGCGTCAATAAGGATTTCGACCGCGCGCTGCGGCTCGCCACGCGCCATGGCGACGCGCCCCAGGCCCCTGCCGGCAATGCCTTCCCAGCAGGGGTCGCCGATCTGGCACCCCAGCGCAAAGGCATGCTCAAAGCGGCCCGCAGCGGCGTTCACGTCGCCGAGCATCAAGTCGACTTCGGCCCGCAGCGATTGCGGCCACGGCACAAAAGCCGTCCAGCCGTGCTGGGCGAGGCCCACCGACCGGTCAAGCACGTTTTCCGCGGTATCGAGATCACCGTGCAACAGCAGCGCGCGGCCGAGCATCGACAGCGCGTAGGCGAGTTGCTTGTTGTCCCCGGCGGCGCTGGCCAGTGCCTCGGCCTCGCGCAGCAGGGCAATCGCGCCGGCGTAGTGCGCGGTGTCGCTGAGCGCGGCGCCGTAAACGGTGGCGATGCGCGCCAGCTCCGCGCGGTCCTCCCCGGCCAGCGGCCTGGCGCGCTCCAGCCAGGCCAACGTGCGTTCGTACCGGCCACGCAGGAATTCAACGTAGCCGAGTTCGCGGCACGCGGCGGCGGCGAGCACCGGCGATACATCGCGGCCGACCTCCAGCGCTTCGTGAAGCGCGGTGGCGCCTTCCTCGTCGCGTCCGCGCGCGGTGTGCACCAGCGCGCCGCCCAGTGCCACGCGGGTGCGCGCGCGCAGCGCCGCGTCGCCGGTGGCGTCGGCCTCGACGATGGCGCGGCGCAGGCACTGCAGCCCGGCATCGAGCGTGCCGGCGCCGATCGCCGCCTCCCCGGCTTCCAGCTGCGCGAGTGCGGCGGCTCGCCCGGTGGCGGGCCGCTCGGTGGGCGTCGCGGTGGCCGTGCGCAAGGCGGCATCCAGCGCGGCGCCGGGTTGCACGCCGAGTTCGCGCTGGAACAGCTCACGGCAGGCGGCGGCCTGGCGCGCCGCGCCCACGCCGTCGCCTGCAGCCGCGAGGCTGC